>NZ_JALBGW010000003.1:0-121828 GCF_023006485.1 Neorhizobium sp. BETTINA12A | reverse complement strand
CCGGCCGGCGAACTCTTCGTCGACGAGGGCGCCGAAACCGCGCTCGGCACCGGCAAGAGCCTTCTGCCGGCCGGCGTGCGCCGCATCGACGGCCAGTTCCATCGCGGCGACACAGTCGCGATCATTGGCGTCGACGGTCGCGAGATCGCCCGAGGCCTTGTGAGCTATGACGCAGAAGAGGCCCGCCAGATCACCGGCCGCAAGTCCGGCGAGATCGAGGCGATCCTCGGTTATGCCGGCCGCGCCGCCATGGTCCATCGTGACGATTTGGTGATGACCGGGCCGGCGAAACGTAAAGACAAAAAAGAAGATCGCAAGGAGGATGCCGCCCATGCTTGATATGGTTGCGAAGACCGGCGACATCGCCGTTGTGATGGACCAGATCGGTCGCAATGCAAGGGCTGCGGCACGCCAGCTTGCAACGGCTTCGACCGACGCGAAGAACAAGGCGCTCCACGCCATGGCGGACGCGATCCTTGCCGCCAGGGACAGGATCCTCGCCGCCAATGCCGCGGACCTGAAGCAGGTCGAGGGCAAGGACCTTCTGCCGTCGTTCATCGACCGGCTGACGCTCACCGAAAAGTCCATCGCCGGCATGGCGCAGGCGCTGCGCGAGATCGCCGAGTTCAAGGATCCGGTTGGCGAAGTCATCGCCGCCTGGGATCGTCCGAACGGCCTTCATATCGAGCGCGTCCGCACGCCGCTTGGCGTCATCGGCGTGATCTATGAAAGCCGCCCGAACGTCACCGCCGATGCCGGCGCGCTCTGCCTCAAGGCCGGCAATGCCGTGATCCTGCGGGGCGGTTCCGATTCGGCCCAGTCGTCGGAGGCGATCCATGATTGCCTTGTGGCTGGTCTGAAAGCTGCCGGACTTCCCGAACATGCAATCCAGATCGTGCCCACTACCGACCGCGCCGCCGTCGGCGCCATGCTGTCGGGACTGAATGGAGCGATCGACGTGATCGTGCCGCGCGGCGGCAAGAGCCTCGTCGCCCGCGTCCAGAACGAGGCGCGTGTGCCGGTCTTTGCCCATCTCGAAGGCCTCTGCCATATCTATGTAGATGCCTCCGCGGACCTGGAGATGGCGAAAAAGATCGTCGTCAACGCCAAGATGCGCCGCACCGGCGTCTGCGGCGCGGCCGAGACCCTGCTGATCGACAGTGCTGGGATCGGCACGCACCTGATGCCGATCCTCGAAGCGCTGACGGAAGCCGGCTGCGAAATCCGCGGCTCGGCCACCGTTCTCAAGGTGTTTCCGGGCTTCAAGCCTGCAACGGAGGAAGACTGGCGCACCGAATATCTCGATGCTGTCATCTCGGTTGCGATCGTCGACGGCATTTCCGGCGCCATCCGCCACATCAACACCTATTCCTCGAACCATACGGAGGCGGTGATCGCCGAGGATCCTGAGGTCGTCTCCCGTTTCTTCAACGAACTCGATTCGGCCATCCTGCTGCACAATGCCTCCACCCAGTTTGCTGACGGCGGCGAGTTCGGCATGGGCGGCGAAATCGGCATTTCGACCGGCAAGATGCATGCGCGCGGCCCTGTTGGTGTCGAGCAACTGACCTCGTTCAAATACCGGGTGCACGGCACCGGCCAGATCCGGCCCTGACCGCGCGTGACGGAAGAGACGATCGATCGCCGATATCGGGTCATGCCGCATGCCGAACGGGGCATGGCCGTCGGCCTGTTCGGCGGTTCGTTCAATCCGCCGCATGAGGGCCATCTCCTGGTCGCCGAGATCGCGCTTCGCCGGCTCGGCCTCGACCAGCTCTGGTGGATGGTGACCCCCGGCAACCCGCTGAAAAGCCGCTCCGAACTTGCTTCGCTCGACGACCGGCTGGCGATGAGCGAAAAGCTGATCGACGACCCCCGCATCAAGATCACAGCCTTCGAAAAGACGCTCGGCGGCTCCTATACCGCCGATACGCTTTCCTTCGTGAAGGCCAAGAACCCGCTCGTGCACTTCGTCTGGGTGATGGGCGCCGACAGCCTGAAGACCTTTCACTTGTGGCAGAAGTGGCAGTCGATCGCCTCGACCTTCCCGATTGCCGTCATCGACCGTCCCGGGGCGACATTGTCGTTCCTGTCATCGAAAATGGCCCGCACCTTCGATTACGCCCGGGTGGACGAGGATGACGCGGGTACGCTCTGGAAGAGGCGCGCGCCGGCCTGGACCTTCATCCACGGTCCGCGTTCGGCACTGAGCTCCACGGCGATCCGCGCCGCAAACGATCGGAAATCGGACTGACATCGGCCAAGCCGTTGCGACCAAAGGGGTCTATATCTTTCTATCACCTTTTCGGGCGCTCTCTTGAAAGATTAAGAATTCGATGCCACCTTAAACACAGCGGCCGAGCGTGAATCGGATTCGCTTCAAGTGCCTGTTGCTGTTACCCGGATGAAAGGACAAACCCTGACAACAGTACACGCCAAGGGCAGAACGGCCTCCGTTCTCCCGCAGAGCCTGGAACGTGGCGCCGATGCCGCCGCCCGTGCTCTCGAACTGGTCCTCGCAAGTCTCGAGGACTCCAAAGCTGAAGACATCGTCACCATCAACATTGCTGGAAAATCAGCGCTCGGGGACTACATGGTCGTTGTCTCCGGACGATCGAACCGGCATGTCATGGCCATCAGCGATCACCTGATTTCCGACCTGAAGGACGAGGGGCTTGGCAACGCCCGCGTCGAGGGGCAGGAGACCGGCGACTGGGTGCTCATTGACACCGGTGACATCATCGTCCACGTGTTCCGGCCTGAAATCCGCGCGTTCTACAACATCGAAAAGATGTGGGCGACGCCGGATATCGAGGAAGGCACGCTGCTGCACTGACGGGTTCGGGCATGTTCTGAACCGGTCGGACTGAGGTCGAAATCACGCGGCTGGGTGCCAACTCGCCGCAGGGTGAAATTTTCGGCCGCAAAATCAACGGATCAGGACATGCGAATAAGCCTTTTCGCCGTGGGACGGCTGAAGACCGGACCGGAGAAGGAGCTTGCGTCCCGATATCTCGACCGCTTCGCCAAGACTGGCCCGGCGGTGGGTCTTGAATTGTCGAAACTGATCGAGATCCAGGAAAGCCGGGCGGCGAATGCCGATACCCGCAAGCGCGAGGAAGCCGGTGCGCTCGAAAAGGCGCTTCCCGAAGGCGCGGTTCTCATTCTTCTCGACGAACGCGGCAAGGCGCTCGACAGCGAGGCTTTCGCCGGTGTGATTGGCCGATATCGCGACGGCGGCAAACGCGACCTGTTGCTGGCGATCGGCGGTGCCGACGGGCTGGATCCGGAACTCCGTGGGCGGGCCGATGCCGTACTCAACCTCGGCTCGATGACCTGGCCGCATCAGCTGGTGCGCATTCTGATTGCCGAACAGCTTTACCGCGCGGTCACTATTCTTTCGGGCCATCCCTATCACAGAGCTTAAAAGATCGTTTACCTTCAAACACGATGTTGTTTGTGGCCTCGTCGGGCAAATCAGCTTAGGCTTTCTCGATCCGACGATGAGCGGAGCGGGAATGCGGACAATCAGGATCACATCGTACCGGCGCGCGCTGCTTCTGGCGGCGGCTCTCGGTTTTGCGCTGGTCCCGCCCTTCCAGATCTCCAATACCGCGCGCGCCCAGAGCGCAACATCGCCAATGGCGCCCCAGGCCGCCCCTTCAGGCGCAGTCGATCCGACAGCCGATCTGCAGCGCCGACGCAACGAAACCCGCGGCGAGCTTGAAGTTCTGACCAAGAGCATGAAGATTTCGGGCGACCGTGCTGCCGCCATTGAAAAAAACATCGCCGATATCAGGAAGAACACCGCCGATGTCCGCCAGGCGCTGATCGATTCGGCGGCACGCCGCAGAGGTCTGGAAACCAAGATCCTCGGCAGCGAAAAGAAGATCACCGAACTGAAGCTCAAGGAGGACGGTATCCGCACCTCCCTGCGCGGCCGCCGCGCGGTGCTGGCCGAGGTACTCGCAGCCCTGCAGCGCATGGGCCGCAACCCTCCTCCGGCACTTCTGGTGACGCCCGATGATGCGCTCGCCTCGGTTCGAAGCGCGATCCTGCTTGGCGCCGTCGTTCCCGGCATGCGCCACGAGGCGGACAAGCTCGTTGCCGACCTTCAGTCGCTGGCCTCCCTGCAGGCTTCGGCGATGACCGAGAAGACGACCGTCTCCAGCACCATCGCCGCGAGCCTCGAAGAGGACCGGCGCATGGATCTTCTGCTTGCCGAAAACGAAAAGTTGAACAAGCGCAACGCGGCCGATCTCGACGCCGAGCGCCGCCGCTCCGAGGAGCTTGCCGGACGCGCTACCACGCTTGAGAACCTCATTCAAACGTTCGAAGGCGACATCGCCTCGGTGCGCGAGGCCATCGACCGGACGCGCGCCGAGGAAGAACGCCAGCGCATGATGTCCGACGCCGAGCGCGAAAAGGCAAAGCAGCTGGCCCAAAGCGGCGTGCCCGACAAAAACCGCATTGCGCCCGCATACGCGTTTTCAAGCCTCAAGCAGAAGCTGGAGCTTCCGGTTGCCGGAGATGTATTGCGGTGGTTCGGCGACGCCGATGGGACGGGGCACACGGCGAGAGGCATAACTGTCGCTTCGAATGCGGGGGCAGTGGTGACGGCGCCGGCTGACGGCCTGGTGGTCTTCGCCGGAGCCTTCCGGAGTTACGGCCAGATGATCATCCTCAATGCCGGAGACGGATACCATCTGGTTCTGACCGGCATGGATGTAGTGAATGCGCGGCAGGGCAAGTTCGTTTTCGCAGGCGAACCCATCGCCGTGATGGGTGAGAAAAGAGTGGCAAGCGCAACTGCATTGGCGCTGGAAACAGATCGTCCAACGCTTTACATTGAATTCCGAAAAGATGGCACACCGGTCGATTCCAAACCGTGGTGGACCTCGAAAGAAACTGGAAGGGCACGAAATGATTCGTAGGGCTTCTCTTGTCATCGTCGGTGCACTCTTGGGTGCGACCGCGATGAGCGTGATTTATTCGGCCGGTGTGCCGGCGCAGGCCGCCGGCCCTTCGACCTACCGGGAACTGTCGATCTTCGGCGACGTCTTTGAGCGGGTCCGCGCCCAGTACGTGACGCCGCCGGATGAAGAAAAGCTGGTCGAGAACGCCATCAATGGCATGCTGACCTCGCTCGATCCCCATTCGAGCTTCATGAATGCCAAGGATGCCGAAGACATGCGCACGCAGACGCGTGGCGAGTTCGGCGGCCTCGGCATCGAAGTCACGATGGAAAACGAGCTCGTCAAGGTCATCGCGCCGATCGACGACACGCCCGCCTCCAAGGCCGGCATTCTGGCAGGCGACCTCATCTCCGAGATCGACGGCGCACCGGTGCGCGGTCTGAAGCTCGAAGACGCCGTCGAAAAGATGCGCGGCGGCATCAACACCCCCATCAAGCTGACCATCATCCGCCAGGGCGCCGATAAGCCGCTCGACATCACCGTGGTACGCGACATCATTGCGGTCCGCGCCGTGAAGTCCCGCGTCGAAGGCGGCGATGTCGGTTATGTCCGCGTCATCTCCTTCACCGAGAAGACCTATGACGACCTCGAAAAGGCGATCAAGAAGATCAAGGCGGATGTCCCGGCCGACAAGCTGAAGGGTTACGTGCTCGACCTGCGCCTCAACCCGGGCGGTCTGCTCGATCAGGCGATCAATGTTTCCGACGCCTTCCTCGAACGTGGCGAAGTGGTTTCCACCCGCGGCCGCAATGCCGAAGAAACCCGCCGCTTCAACGCCGGCCCGGGCGATCTGACCGATGGCAAGCCGGTCATCGTGCTCGTCAACGGCGGTTCGGCTTCCGCTTCGGAAATCGTCGCCGGCGCGCTCCAGGATCTGCGTCGTGCGACGGTTCTCGGCACGCGCTCCTTCGGCAAGGGTTCGGTTCAGACGATCATCCCGCTCGGCGATGCCGGCGCGCTGCGTCTGACGACCGCGCTCTATTACACGCCGTCGGGCAAGTCGATCCAGGGCACCGGCATCCAGCCGGATATCAAGGTCGATCAGCCGCTGCCACCGGAACTGCAGGGCAAGATCAGGGCTGAAGGCGAATCCAGCCTACGCGGCCACATCCAGGGTTCTGCCGAGACCGACGAAGGTTCCGGTTCCGCAGCCTATGTGCCGCCGGAAGCCAAGGACGATATCCAGCTCAACTATGCGCTCGACCTCTTCCGCGGCGTGAAGAAGGATCCGTCCTTCCCGCCGAGCCCGGATAAGGCCGCCGCCGCCACGATCAAGAAGTAAAGACATCATCGGGCCGGCCAGCGTGACGCGTCGAAAAGACGCCGCGCTGGCCGGTTCTTCGTATCTGCAGGAAAAGCGCGGACTAGACCTTGGGCACCGATCTCCATGCACCGCTCGGACAGAACCGGCCGGCCGCTCGACGACGGAGCCGAAAGTTTTCCTTCGCAATCGTTTTTGCCGCTTTCGCGATTGCCGGCATTCTGGGACTTTCGCTCTACGCCATGCGTGGCGATGATGCCCTGAAGCAGGTTGCTTCCAACGTTCCACCCGCCTCCAAGCCCGAACAGACCCAGCCTCCTTCGAAACCCGACCGGGACGCGGCTCAGCAATCTGCCGGCATGCCTCGATCGGATCCCAATTCCGGCGCCAATATCGAGCGGACGCTCACCGATGATGGGTCGGTCGTGACCAAATATACGCCCCGCTCGCGCGATGGCAGCGGGCCGGTGATGATCGGCACCCAGCGGATCGGCCAGGATCCCCGCATGGCTGCCCAACCCAATGATGCGCTTCTGGAGAATTCTCCCCATGGCCGGCTGCCGATTGTCGGTCCCGGCGGGCAGCGTCCGATGGACCAGTACGCGCGCCCCTGGTCCGGCGCGCGCGGCACCCGCATCGCAATCGTCGTCGGCGGTCTTGGCCTTAGCCAGACAGGCACCCAGCGGGCGATCCGCGACCTGCCGCCCACGGTGACGCTCGCCTTTGCCGTCAGCGGCAACAGCCTGCAGCGCTGGATGCAGGATGCCCGCCGTGCTGGTCACGAAATCCTGATCCAGGTGCCATTTGAACCGTTCGATTATCCGGCAAACGATCCGGGCCCCGGCACTTTGCTGACCAAGATGTCCCCCAAGGATAATCTCGGCCGCCTCCATCAGGCCATGGGTGAGATCACCAACTATACCGGCGTCATGAACTATCTCGGCGGCCGCTATCTCTCGGATGCCGGCGCGCTGGAACCGGTGCTGCGCGATATTTCAAAACGCGGGCTGCTTTTCCTCGATGACGGGACATCGGCGCAGTCGAAGACTGCGGTCGTTGCCAAGGCGATCGAACTGCCCCATGCCTTCGGCGATCTGACCCTTGATGGACAATTGCAGAAGGACGCGATCCTCAAGAAACTCGATGAACTGGAGCGCATCGCCGGCCGCAAGGGAACGGCAATCGGCATCGCCTCGGCTTTCGACGAAAGCATCGATGCGATAAGGCAATGGAGCGAGGAAGTCTCGCAGCGCGGGATCGAGATTGTCGGCGTCTCGTCGCTTGCAAGCGAAAGCGTCGAACCGTGATCGATCGGAGTTATCCATGAGCAAGAAAGACAAACGCTCGGTCATCGCCGAGGAACTTCCCTATCGCCCCTGCGTCGGCATCATGGTTCTGAACCAGGCGGGCCTTGTCTGGGCCGGCCGGCGCATCAGCGAAGGCAATAGCGAATATGATGGCTCCCCGCAGCTCTGGCAGATGCCGCAGGGCGGCATAGACAAGGGCGAGGACCCGCTTCCCGCCGCCTATCGCGAGCTTTACGAGGAGACGGGGATGCGCTCCGTCACCTTGCTTGCCGAGGCGCAGGATTGGATCAATTACGATCTGCCCGCGCATCTGATCGGCATCGGGCTGAAGGGAAAATATCGCGGCCAGACCCAGCGTTGGTTTGCCTTCCGCTTCGATGGCGACGAGAGCGAGATCGCCATCAACCCGCCGCCGGGCGGACACGCGCCGGAATTCGATGCCTGGGAATGGAAGCCGATGGCGGAACTGCCCAGCCTGATCGTGCCCTTCAAGCGCGCGGTCTACGACCAGGTCGTCGCGGAGTTTACGCATCTGGCCGAAGCGGCAGCCGAACGGCTCTGACTAACCAGGGCCGGCGCTCCTTTCATGCTTCCATAGTCAACGTTCCCATCGACCGAAATAAAAAGACCCGGCGAAGCGGATGCTTCGCCGGGTCTTCTGCGTTCGGATACTGGTAATTATTCGGCTGAATCCGCGGATTCAGCATTAAGGAGGCCGTAGCGTTCCTCGCCGATCTTCGCCAACAGGTCGAGTTGGGTTTCGAGGAAGTCGATATGGCCCTCCTCATCCATCAGAAGCTCTTCGAAGAGCTTCATCGACACGTAATCGCCGGCCGCGTGACAGATATCGCGAGAGGCTTTGTAGGCTGTGCGGGCATCATATTCACCGGCAAGATCGGCCTCAAGGACTTCCTTGACGTTCTGGCCGATGCGCAGCGGGGCAAGCGTCTGAAGATTGGGGTGGCCTTCGAGAAAGATGATGCGATCGATGAGACGATCGGCATGGTGCATTTCCTCGATCGATTCCGCTCGCTCTTTTTTCGCGAGCTTCTTGAAGCCCCAATCCTCCAGCAGGCGATAATGCAGCCAGTACTGGTTGACGGCGCCTAGCTCGAGAAACAATGCCTCGTTAAGCCGCTCGATGACCTTTGAGTCGCCTTTCAATGTCCGCTCTCCTGTTTTCTTCATGGAACTGTCTCAGGCGGGACATATATACGACCACTTCGTCTTCCGTCGAGTGGTGGTGGGCGTGATATTCTTCGGTCGTGCGGATGATCAGGTCGACAACGCTTGGGAAGCAGCCGCAGCAGCGGCCGCGTTTCGCCATGGCATGATAGACCTTTGACGGTACGATGAGCTGCCAACAGTCCTCATCAAGGAGTTGCGTGATGACGTCCTTGATTTCCCTGTCGGTGATGTAATTGCAACTGCAAACCAGCATTCTCGGTCGACCTGCCAAACATGACCCGTAACATCCTCTTTTTGCGAAAGCGGACAGGAGATGTCAAGAAAGAATCGACATATATGAGTCACTTCTTAAGGGAGCCTGCCATACCCACGGCTTCTTCTTTTGTATCATGGCATCGGTAATTAGTGGAAATTGCGGCCCTTCGGCATGACGCTCCCTGGTCCGGCTTCGTAGGAACCGTCAGGCACCGCCTCTTTTGCACTTCCCCTGCGCGCCTCCTCCATTCCATTCGAACGCCTCTTCTGCCGGTGGTCTCCGCTCGATTGCAGCGCCTCGTCCGAGCGGGCCGACACGCCGAACCGCCTCGCCTCCTTCTGCAGCAGACCCAGCATCGGGGTAATGTCTTCGATATGCTCGACCACGGTATGGATGACGCCGCTCTGGCTTTGCAGTCTCCCCCGGATCTTCACCAGCCGCGCGCCCATCACGACCGGCCGATAACGTTCGAAAATCTTCGACCAGACGATCGCATTGGCAACACCGGTCTCGTCTTCCAGCGTCATGAAGATAACCCCCTTGGCCGAGCCCGGCCGCTGCCGGACAAGAACGATCCCGCCGATCGTCACCCTCTGCCCGTTCGGGACCGCCAAAAGATCGACGCTGCGGGTAATCCCCATCGCCTTGAATTCTTCGCGCAGAAACGAAACCGGATGCGCCTTCAGCGAAAGCGAGAGATAGCGGTAATCCTCGATCACCTGTTCGCCGGGCAGCATTTCCGGCAGCGTCGCTTTCGCCTCGGGCCGAAGATCCGCATTGTCCCCAACGTCAAATAGAGATCGGCTCTCGGTCGTCTTTTTGGCATCGAGACCACGAACTGCCCAAAGTGCTTGTCGGCGCGATAACGCAATATCTCCAAAGGCATCAGCATCAGCCAGCCGCTCGATAGCCGATTTGTCGAGACCAGACCGGATCCTTAGATCGTGGACGGACTCATATCCCTGCCCGCGATTGGCGATCAATTTCTTGATCATGTCCTCTTCTGCCAAACCTTTGACCTGGCGGAAACCCAGTCGCACGGCATATCTCGTCCTGATGACATCCCGCATGGATTCGTGACGCTTATCGATCGCGGTTTTGTCGAAGGCGGTTTCTTCCAAGGTACAGTCCCATTCCGACCTGTTGATGTCGACGGGGAGAATCCCGACACCGTGCTCGCGTGCATCCCGTATGAGTTGGGCCGGCGCATAAAATCCCATCGGCTGGGAGTTCATCATCGCCGTGCAGAAAACATCCGGGTAATAGGCCTTGATCCAGGAAGAGGCGTAGACAAGCAAGGCGAATGAAGCCGCGTGACTTTCCGGAAACCCGTATTCGGCGAAACCTTCAATCTGGCTGAAGCAGCTTTCTGCGAATTCTCTGGGATACTTATTCTTCTCCATACCAGCAATGAAATCACGCCTGAATTCATCCACTCTTCCGGAACGCTTGAACGTTGCCATCGACCGACGCAATTTGTCAGCCTTCGCCGCCGAAAAGCCGGCTCCGGTGATTGCGATCTGCATCGCCTGCTCCTGGAAAAGCGGCACTCCCAGCGTCCGTTCAAGAACCTTTTCCAACTCAGGGCCCGGGTATTCGATAGGCTGATTGTTCCGTAAGGCCTCCCGCCGCTTCAGATAAGGATGCACCATGTTGCCCTGGATCGGGCCGGGCCGGACGATCGCCACCTCGACGACAAGATCGTAGAATTTTTCTGGCCTCAGCCGCGGCAGCATGCTCATCTGCGCCCGGCTTTCGATCTGGAAAACGCCGATCGTATCGGCTCGGCAAATCATGCCATAGACGTTTTTGTCTTTATCTTTCTGAAGAAGACCCGCCAACGTCTCCTCTCGATCGTAATGCTGCTTCATCAGCTCGAATGCCTTCCTGAGGCAGGTCAACATACCGAGCGCCAGCACGTCGATCTTCAAAAGCTTCAACGTATCGAGATCATCCTTGTCCCATTCGACCATGTAACGGCCAGGCATTGCCGTTTTCATGATCGGCACGACTTCATCCAGCCGGTCGCGGGTTATCAGGAACCCGCCGACATGCTGGGTGAGATGCCGCGGAAAACCCATAAGTTCCTTGGCATGAGCAATCACCTTGAGTGTCGTTTTATCCGTCACATCGAGCCCCGCGACCCTTGCCTCGCGCTCCGAAAGCCCCTCTTCCGACCAGCCCCAGACCGTGCTCGAAAGGGCTGACTGTACATCTTCGGAAAGGCCGAAAGCCTTGGCCACCTCGCGGCCTGCCATGCGGGTCCGGTAGCTGGTAACCGCCGCCGTCAAGCCGGCATGGCGATAGCCGTAATGCCGGTAGATATACTGGATAACCTCCTCGCGTCGCGCGTGCTCGAAATCGACGTCGATATCCGGCGGCTCGTTCCGCTCCGTCGAAATGAACCGTTCGAAGAGAAGTGTCGTGAAAGTCGGATCGACCTCGGTGATGCCGAGGCAGAAACAGACGGTGGAATTGGCCGCCGAGCCACGCCCTTGGCAGAGAACCTTCAGCACATCTCGGGCATGCCAGACGATGTGGCGTACCGTCAAGAAATACGGCTCGTATCCCATCTCCTTGATCAGATCGAGTTCGTACCTGATCTGGCCTGCGATCTTTTCGGTAATTTCGTCAGGGTATCGGCGCTTTGCCCCTTCCCAGGTAAGACGCTCCAAGGTTTCCGATACGGTTTCACCCGGAACGCTCTCATCTGGATAATTATGGCTGAGTTCATCGAGCGAAAACTTCAGCCGGCTGAAGAACTTTCCCGTATTGTCGATCGCATCGGGATAGGCGCGGAAGAGCCGCGCCATTTCGGCAGGTTGCTTGATATGCCTTTCTCCATTCGGCGCCAGCCGAAATCCGGCTTCCTGGATCGTCACATGTTCGCGGATTGCCGTGACCACATCCGACAGGGATCGCCGATAAGGGAGATGGAAAAGAGGCAGGTTGGTCGCGACCAAGGGCACCCGGTTGCGCGCGGCAATCCGGGCAAGCAAGTTGAAAACAAAGACATCTCGTCCATCATAGGTCGGCGACAGAACCAGATAGATGTTCTTTTTGAACCGCTCTCTGTATTTACCGAGACAGGCTCCGAGGTGTCGCTGATAGGCCATCTCTTCCACGCGGGAAAAATCCGGCACGACCGCCAGCATCATCTCGTCGCACCATTCCAGAAGATCCCATTCTTCCAGAATGCAGGACCCTTTGTTGGTCCTGAGATTTCCACGGCTCAGCAGGCGGCAGAGATTGGCCCAGCCCTTCCGGTTCTGCGGATAGGCGAGAATATCCGGCGTGTTGTCGGAAAAAACGAGCCGCGCTCCCGGATAAAACGCACAAGGGAGGATGGCTGCTTCCTCGTCTTTCTTTCTGCCCTGCTTCTGCTGAAGCTCGTAGGTTTCCTTCATGTTTCTGACTTGGCTATGCGCTCTCACCACGCCGGCAACGGAATTCCTGTCGGCTATACCAAGGCCGGATAGGCCGAGCACGCTTGCCGCCAAGATCATCTCCTCCGGTTTGGCAGCCCCTTCCAGGAAAGAGAAATTGGTCTTCGCGCCGATCTCGAAAAAAACGGGGGCATCCGTCATGCGAAAATCCCATGCACGCGCCAGGTCGGCGCAGTTTTGCCGGCAACGTAATGACCGGCGCGGAAAATCCAGAAGCGGCGGCCAGCTTCACTTTCAAGCCTGAAATAGTCGCGCTCCTCGACATCCTCCTCGTCATTCCACCATTCGGGCGAAATCCGCTCCGGCCCCTCCGCACGGATGACTTCATGGACGATGCGGCGCCAGCGGAAACGCTGCGGAGGGCCATCCGGCACCGTTGCCGCAAAAGCCTCCATCAGTTCCGGATGACGGAAGAGCCGCAAGGGGCGGTCACTTTTCGGCGCGAAGGTAAAAATCTCCTCGGTCTTTTCCCGGACGATCCGCGAGGCAATCGCCGGCACGAACACTTCCGCGCGCTCCGGCACGTGGCTCTGCTTCGGTTCGGCGATCTGCAGACAATCGGCCCCGAGCCGGGCCGAAACCCGATCGACAAAATCGGCAAGCGAGATTTCGCTATCGCCATTGCCGGTGAAATCACCCTGGGAAATCCTGAAGACATCGTATTGCAACACGTTGAGGCGCAGGAGCTCGAAACCAAAGCCTGCATCGAGGTCATCGTGCACGGCGTTCAGGCGCTCGGAAAACAGCAAAGAGATCCGTTTCGGATCCTGCAATGGCTGCGAGGCACCGGCGGCGATGCGAAACACCCGGCCATCGACCCGGAAAAGCACCAGTTCGAAAACACGCCCCCCGACACCACGGGCTTCCAGTTCCGATTTCAACGAAATGGCAATCTGGCCGGCCAGCTGCAGAATATGTTCTTCCGCCTGGATCGGTTCGGCGAGCCGTCGCTCGGCGGAAAGGGCAGCCACGGGACGGCGAGGCGAGATGGCTTCCTCATTGTGCCCGAGCGCCTGATCCAGCCGAAGCAATAGATGAATGCCGAAACGGCGAGCCAACGGCGCACGCGGCATCGGCAGAAGGTCGCCGATCCTTTTCAGTCCGAGCTTGTAAAGCGATGCGACAGTGGCCTCATCGATACGCAAAGCATTGACCGGCAGCGGCGCCAGTACCGCCTCCGTCACCTGGTCGGCAATCACGCCGCCGCGGCCGAAGCGACAGGCGGCCCAGGACAGGCCCGGCGACGAGGAGATCGCCCCTTTGACATCGAATCCCATCTGCAAAAGTCGGCCAAGGATGTCCTTGAGCAGAGCCTCCTCGCCACCGAAGAGGTGGGTGCAGCCGGTTATGTCGAGAAACAGACCTTCGCGGCCGTCCAGCGCCACCAGCGGTGTATAACGGTCGCACCAATCGGCGATCGCCTCAAGAAGGCCCCGGTCCGCCGCGCCATCCTCGTCCACCACGTCGATCTTCGGAAACATGGCGCGCGCTTCCGCCAACCCCTGCCCACGCTTCAGCCCGAGACGTTCGGAAACCTCGTCGAGCGCTGTGAGCCGCATGGCGTTTTCGCGCCGGCCGGCACAGAGGATCGGCGGATGATGTTCAGGACGCCCTTTCGAACGCCACGACAGCCCCCAGAGCCGGCGCGCGATCCTGTCGGTCGGCAGGTGCGGGAAGACGAGCGCCAGGATGCGCTGGCGGGTTGCGGAAAGAGAAAGCCTCTCCTGCCTCTCGGCCGAGGGAAAATTGACGGTCATGGGGATTCCACTCCAGAAGTAGGGATAGCGGAGCCGGGATGCGGCTCTTCTCCAGGGTCAGCCTGAAAACGGGATGACCGATGCTGCCGCCAAGCTCGGATCCCTCCGGAAGATGCCGGCGAGCCGCCGGCGCCGGTTCGACAAGGAAGCGGAACGAGGCGCTGCTTGCCTCCTCCTCTCCCGCATGCCGCAGCAGAAAGAGCGGCCGTCCCGCCGCCTTTGCCCTCAGACCCAACCTGCGGCTTTCGGTGAGACCGAAATGCCTGGGGTTGCCCCGGATTTCGAGAATGATGGCGACAACAGCCCCGCTGGCCACCGCAGTCTCCGCAAGCCACAGGGCATCGTCCAGCTTGCGCGGAGAGGCGTAAAGAACATCCCGCTGGCTCAATCCGAACTGTTTGAGGCCGACGGAATAGGGAATTCCGGCCTCCTGCGTGGACACGACATCGCCGATCCACAGAACCGGCGCGTCGCCTGGCTGTCTCGCTTTCAGGTGAGAGGCCAGCGAGAGAGCAAAGCCGCTTGCTGCTCCGGCATCTCCCATCAGCAGCGAGCGGATTTCCGTGATGCCGTCGAGCGGCAGGCCACCTTCCAACGCGGTATCCATCGGCGGTATGCCGAATGGCAAACGCGGTTGATTATTCCTGGCTTTCTGGCCTTCCGGATCAGCGGCCAAGTCCGCTTGTTCCGCCGCGGCAAGCGCCGGGAGAGATTTTCCTTCCAGTCTGGCGATCTGTTCGCGCAGGGCAAAAAGCGTCTCCTGCGCCGTGGCGTGCTCGGCCATGGCGTCAGCTCCATTCGTACATGTTCTCTTTATGTTCTTATGGATTCCAGAGCTGGCCGAAAGAGTCAACAGCCAAATCCTGGGAATCTTTTCCTCGGATCCTAGGCCAATGATTCTTCACTCGAAAAATATCGCGGGAGGTACTATATGGGCCTGATCAGAAGGAGAGCCTATGGCCCGCATCGACCAGACCGACGATTGGCAGGATCGCCACGCACCGACGATCAGCACGTTCGAGTCGCTGGCAATCGAGGCCTATGGTCATTTACCGGAGGAATTCCGGGCTCTCACCGTCAACCTGACGATCGAGATCGAGGATTTTCCGGACGACGACGTTTTCGAGGATATGGCACTCGAGACGCCTTTCGACCTGCTCGGCCTTTTCGAAGGCCGCGGCATTTCCGAGCGGTTCAACATGGAAACCGGTGAATTGCCGAACCGCATCCGGCTTTATCGCCGGCCGATCCTGGATTACTGGGCGGAAAACGAGGAAACCCTGGGCGATATCATCACCCATGTGCTGATCCACGAGATCGGCCACCATTTCGGCCTCAGCGACGACGATATGGAGCGTATCGAGGCCAGCGCCGACGAAGCTGCTCAGCGCTGATCCTCTCCGACTGGAGCTTATTGCTCGCCGAGCTTCATCTCGGGATCGTATTCCTTGCCATGAACGGTTTTGGTCACCGCCTGGCCGCACTGCATCTCGCCGGTCGTGGCGTTGAAGGCGTAGGTCGGCGAACCGGAAAGTTCCCAACCCTTGTTCAGTGCCGCCGTCACCTTGTGGCAGAAGGAAGAATCGTCGGGACCGCTGAGGAAGCGATAAAGTTTCATGGCGTTTTCTTTCGTTCGGCGATGATGCGTGCCTTGGCGGCAAGCTTTTCAGCCTCCACCAGGTGCAGCCGCTCGACCATCTTGCCGTTGAGGTTGATGACGTTGAGATGTTGCGCGTCCGGTTCCGCAAAGGCGGCAATCACCGCTTCCGCCTCTTTCACGGCCTGAGGATCCGGCCCGAAATGCCGGTTGGCAGGTTCGATCTGGGCCGGATGGATCAGCATCTTGCCGGAAAAGCCCATGGCGCGTCCCTGGGCGCATTCCGCCTCAAAGGCTTCTGCATCCTTGAACTCGTTGAAGACGCTGTCGATCACATCGATCCCATGGGCGCGGCCGGCAAGCACGATCTGCATCAGCCAGGGCACCAGATAGGCCCGACCGGGCTGCGGCAGCACGCCCGTCTCCTTGCGCAGGTCGTTGAGGCCGACCACGAAACACTGGAGCCGCTCGTCGACAGGGGCAATTGCCGGCGCATTCAGGACGCCCTTCGGCGTTTCGATCATCGCCCAGATGGCAAGATCGTCCGGAGCCCCGGCCTCGGACAGGATATCCGCCACCGCCTGGACCTGCGACATGTGCTCGACCTTCGGGATCAGCACCACGTCGGGAGAGACCTCGGTCACCAGGTCCATATCCGCCTTGCCGAATTCGGTTTCGAGCGGGTTGATGCGGATGATCGTTTCCCTGCCCCGGAGCGGATTTTCCTTAAACAACCGGCGCAGGTTGTCGCGGGCCTCCGCCTTCTTTTCCGGTGCGACGGAATCTTCCAGATCGAAGATCGCCGCATCGCAATCGAGGCCATGCACCTTTTCCAATGCCCTCGCATTGCCGGCCGGCACGCTCAGGATCGAGCGGCGAATATGAAAGGAGGCGGATTTGATATCAGTCAAGGCGATCATCCGCGCTTTGTGCCAATCTTTTTGGTCTGCGGCAATACTGCATGCCCAAAGCCCCTTGCAAGACAGGGCGGAAGGCTCCACATTCCTTGATGAGAAAGGTATATACCATGCAAAACATTCGCGTATTCTTCGTCATCATATCTGCCATTGCCGTGCTCGCCATGGCAGCACTTCTGACGGCTTCGCTGACCGTCGCCTTTGCCGGCATTCTCGCAGTTCTGTCCATCGGGCGTGCGCTTTCGGCGCGGCTGAAGCCGGTTCCGGTACGGGCCAAGGCGAGCAAGCGCGAGATGCGCGTCTGGAACGACGGCCGCGGCACGATCATCGACCTCTGATCGCGCCGAAGCGGTAAAGAGACGAATGCGCCGGTTTCCGGCGCGTGGGCGTACCGGTTCACGCCAAACAGCCCTTCAAATCCGCGTCAATATGCTTTATGGCAGCTTCCGCAGATAAGTCCACGTGGAGGCAGATCATGGAAAAGTTCACCAAGCTCACAGGCGTTGCAGCGCCGCTGCCGGTCGTCAATATCGACACGGACATGATCATTCCGAAGGATTATCTCAAGACGATCAAGCGCACCGGCCTCGGCAAGGGCCTGTTCGCGGAAGCCCGTTACAATGACGACGGCTCGATCAACCCGGATTTCGTGCTGAACAAGCCCGCCTATCAGAATGCCAAGATCCTGGTCGCCGGCGACAATTTCGGCTGCGGTTCCTCGCGGGAACACGCGCCGTGGGCGCTTCTCGATTTCGGCATCCGCTGCGTCATCTCGACGAGCTTCGCCGACATTTTCTACAATAACTGTTTCAAGAACGGCATCCTGCCGATCGTCGTTTCCCCGGAAGATCTTGAAAAGCTGATGGACGATGCCGAGCGCGGCTCGAACGCCATCCTTTCGATCGACCTGGAAGCCCAGGAAATCACTGGCCCGGATGGCGGCTCCATCCGTTTCGACATCGATCCCGGCCGCCGCCATATCATGCTCGAAGGCCTCGACGACATTGCCTCGACGCTGAAGAGCGATGCGGCGATCAGCACGTTCGAAAACAACAACCGAGCCGCTCGCCCCTGGCTCTGATTTCCGGAGCATCCTGATGGTCAAGCGGATTTCCTCCGGATCGCCCTTCGAAGCGCGGATCGGCTATTCGCGCGCCGTCGTCGACCGCGACATGGTCTATGTCTCCGGCACCACCGGCTACGATTATGGTCGGATGGAAATGCCCGAAGACGCCGCCGCCCAGGCCCGCAATACGCTCGGCACGATCGAGAAGGCATTGAAAGAGGCCGGCAGCAGCCTTCAGGACGTCGTCCGGGTGCGCTATTACCTCACCGATATGGCCGATTACGACGCCATCGTTCAGGTACTTGGCGAGACCTTCTCCGAGATCCGGCCAGCGGCCACGATGGTCGTCTGCGGCCTCACCATGCCCGAAATGAAGATCGAGATCGAAGTGACTGCCCGCATCGGCGCCGGCAGCCCTTAAAACCTTTCCAGCCTCGTCGCTCTAGCAGGTTCGGACGAGGTTTTGCCAGGCGCGGAAATTCCGCGCGGGAGGACGCGAGCCTGCAAAACCCGCAAGGATACCAAACGATATGGCAAAGAACCTCTTCCTCCTTCCCGGCGACGGCATCGGCCCCGAGGCCATGGGCGAAGTCCGCAAGATCATCGCCCATATGAACAGCGCCATGAAGGCCGATTTCGTCCTCGACGAAGGGCTGGTCGGCGGCTGCGCTTACGATGCCCATGGCGCCGCGATCTCCGAAGGGGACATGAGCAAGGCCATGAACGCGGATGCCGTGCTCTTCGGCGCCGTCGGCGGCCCGAAATGGGACCAGGTTCCTTATGAAGTCCGTCCGGAAGCCGGCCTGCTTCGCCTGCGCAAGGACATGGAACTGTTTGCCAACCTGCGTCCAGCCATCTGCTATCCGGCGCTTAGCTCCGCTTCCTCCCTGAAGCCGGAACTGGTCGAAGGCCTCGATATCCTGATCGTCCGCGAATTGACCGGCGGCGTCTATTTCGGCGAACCGAAGGAAATCATCGACCTCGGCAACGGCCAGAAGCGCGGCATCGATACGCAGGTCTACGATACGTATGAAATCGAGCGCATTGCCGGCGTCGCCTTCGAGCTTGCCCGCACCCGTAAGAATGCCGTCTGCTCGATGGAAAAGCGCAACGTCATGAAGTCGGGCGTGCTCTGGAACCAGGTGGTCACCGAAACTCACAAGGCGAAATATTCAGACGTCAAGCTGGAACACATGCTGGCCGATGCCGGCGGCATGCAACTGGTCCGTGCTCCAAAACAGTTCGACGTGATCGTCACCGACAACCTGTTCGGCGACATGCTCTCCGACGTCGCGGCGATGCTCACCGGCTCGCTCGGCATGCTGCCGTCCGCATCGCTCGGCGCACCCGATGCCAAGACCGGCAAGCGCAAGGCGCTTTACGAGCCGGTCCACGGTTCGGCGCCTGATATCGCCGGCACCGGCGTTGCCAACCCGATTGCGATGATCGCTTCGTTCGCCATGTGCCTTCGTTACTCCTTCAACATGGTCACGGAAGCCGACAACCTCGAAAAGGCCATCGCCAACGTGCTGGATCAGGGTATCCGCACCGGCGACATCATGGCCGAAGGCGCCCGCAAGGTCGGCACCGCCGAAATGGGCGATGCGATCCTCAAGGAATTCGTAGGCCTTTCCGCCTGATAACACCGATCGGTGCCTTTCCGCCCAAGGCGGAAAGGCACCTTCATATTTGGCGTTCGGCATCCTGCTACCCATATCGCGGAATCTATGGGAAAAAGCGGCGCGGGATCGATCCCGCGCCACGGACAGAGGCCGATGAAACGGACAATCGAAAAACTGAAACATCGGCGGTATCGCCATCCATCCGGGCCGCCGTCGCCGCGATGGCTGCCTTATGCGCTGGTCACGATCAACCTGATCCTGATCGCCTTTTTCCTGCTCGATGCCCCCGTCGGCTCCTATGCCGCCCATACGCCCAACGTGCTGCTGCCGGTCGGCAAGGCGATCACCGATTTCGGCACGTCCGGCTGGATCCTTTTTGCGACAGCGCTCCTGTTTTTCGAAGCGCTCGCCGTTATCCGGCTCGCACCCGGCCTGAAAGCCCGCTTCCAGGCGATGCTGGTCAGCCATGTCGCGGCTTATATCTTTGTGGCCGTTGCCGGTTCCGGCCTTCTCGCCAACCTGGTGAAGCGTATCATCGGACGCGCCCGGCCAGGACTTTACGAGCAATGGGGTTTCCACGGCTTCAGCCCTTTTTCCGGCTCTCGGTTCGAAAGCTTCCCTTCCGGCCACGCAACCACGGTGGGCGCGTTCCTGATGGCACTGGCGCTGCTTGCTCCGCGCTACCGCCTGTTCTTTCTGATCATCAGCTTCTGGCTCGGTTTTTCGCGCGTCATCGTCGGAGCCCATTATCCGAGCGATGTGATTGCAGGCCTCTCCTTCGGCGCTTGGTTCTCGGTGATCATGGCAATCGTCTTTTCCCGTTACGGGCTGCTTTTCCGGCAGGAGCCGGACGGCTGGCCGGTTCTGCGCCGGGCGATACCCCTGCTGATACGTCCCGACTGGAAAAACACACCCTTCCCGCCGCGCGGCATGCCACCGAAGCGGGAGACGGACGTAAAACAGCAATGACCCCTTCATGAAAAAAGCCCGGCGCAGTTGCCTGCGCCGGGCTTTTTCATTTTAGCGGGGTTGCTGACGCAAACCCGAACAGGGAACGAAACCCTTATTCCGCGTGGATATCGCGATCCTTGGTTTCCGGCAGGAAGAGCAGCCCGATCACCAGAGTGATGACTGCGAAAACAATCGGATACCAGAGGCCATAGTAGATATCGCCCGCGGCCGCGCTCATCGCAAAAGCCGTTGCCGGCAGAAGGCCGCCGAACCAGCCGTTACCAATGTGGTAAGGCAGCGACATGCCGGTATACCGGATGCGGGTCGGAAAGAGTTCGACCAGCAGGGCCGCGATCGGGCCGTAGACCATCGTCACATAGATGACCAGAACGAAGAGGACGGCGATCGTGCCGATCCAGTTCACCCGGGCCGGATCGGCCACCATCGTGAACGCACCGCCCTTGGCGATCGTATAGACCGGCATGTCGGTGACGCCCTTCGCTTCGTCCGCGGTCAGCAGCTTTTGGCTGACGAGGTCGGCCGCAGGAACGCTCGCCTTTTCGCCGCCGCGAACGGAGGCGGCATTGAGAGCAAGTTCCGGATTGGCGGCGATGAAGGCGTCGAGCTTGGAATCCGCCACCTTGATCGCACCGCGGCTTAGCGGGTAACCGGCATCGTGAAGCGCAACATTGACGCCCTTTTCGAAGGCGCGCTGCTTGGCTGCGGCATCGGCGCCGGCAGCAACCGAGTCAAAGCTGGTGACGCTCTTGCCGGCGATCTTTACCGTAGCCGGCTGGCCGGTGGGACCGACGACAACTTCGTAAGGCACCGAGTTACGGGTCAAGAACGACGTGGCGATATCGCAGGAGCTGGTGAACTTCGATGTGCCGGTCGGGTTGAACTGGAATTTGCAATCCGCCGGATCGGCCGTGACAGTCGCCTTGATCGTCGCCTGGGCTTCGGCAAGTGCCGGGTTCGCCATCGAGGTCATCGCCTTGAAAAGCGGGAAGTAGGTGACCGCCGCAATCAGCAGGCCGGCCATGATGATCGGCTTGCGGCCGATCTTGTCGGAAAGCCCGCCGAAGATGACGAAGAACGGTGTGCCGAGGAAGAGCGCGATCGCGACCATGATATTGGCCGACAGGAGATCCACCTTCAGCACGTTCTGCAGGAAGAACAGTGCATAGAACTGGCCGCCATACCAGACGACGGCCTGGCCCATGGTCGCGCCGAGAAGCGCGATGATGGCGATCTTGGCGTTGCGCCAGGTGCCGAAGGCTTCCGTCAGCGGTGCCTTGGAGCCCTTGCCTTCGGCCTTCATCTTCTGGAATGCCGGTGACTCGTTCATCTTCAGGCGGATCCAGACGGAAACCCCGAGCAGGATGACTGACACGAGGAACGGAATGCGCCAGCCCCATGCCGCAAATGCGGTGGCACCCATGAGCCACTGGACGAAGACGATGACGATCAGCGACAGGAAGAGGCCGAGTGTCGCGGTCGTCTGTATCCACGAGGTGAAATAGCCACGTCGCCCATGGGGCGCATGTTCGGCCACATAGGTCGCGGCACCGCCATATTCGCCACCAAGCGCAAGGCCTTGCAGGAGGCGCAGGGCGATCAGGATGATCGGGGCTGCGATGCCGATCGTGGCGGCACCCGGCAGGATACCGACCAGGAAGGTCGACATGCCCATGATCAGAATGGTCACAAGGAAGGTGTATTTCCGGCCGACGAGGTCGCCCAGGCGACCAAATACCAGCGCGCCGAAGGGGCGGACCAGGAAGCCCGCAGCGAACGCGAGCAGCGTGAAGATGTTACGCGTTGCTTCCGGATACTGGGTGAAAAAGGTCGCGCCGATATAGGTGGCGAGTGAACCATAGAGATAGAAATCGTACCATTCGAATACGGTGCCGAGCGAAGAAGCGAAGATGACTTTCTTCTCCTCCCGCGTCATCGGTCCGGCCTTCACGCCGACCCCCGTTGCGACATTTGCCATTATCGTCCTCCCTCAAGATAAAACTCGCGTGCCGACTCCGGGCCCGTTCCTCCTGGGCTTGGGCACGGCGACGCATTGTCGCAGATTGACAGAATTCAAGGCTCAAGAAGAGGGATGCTTTGGGATTATGACTTTCGTCTAATATCGCGCGCACCGTGCACCACGGATGCCGCAGCGCAGCAATCGAGTTAGCATCGCTTGACTCATTGCAAAAATCTTCTAAACACCTTCGCGAACGGGAAGACACCCACATGCGCGCCTGCGAATTCGACATCGCTGCCTCCGCACTGCCGGCTATCCAAGCTGCGCAGCGGGCGTGTTTTTCCGCTTTCTTCAAAACCAAGGCCAAAACGACGACGAAAACCGTCTGACGTCTCTGGCCGCCGCTCTCTCCCCGGATGGCCGGGGACAAGGAATTCCGCGACTTCAACCGCGGCTTCCCCCTCACCGGAAACGAGGAGAGACAGAAAGAGAGCAAAAAAATGGGTTTCAAGATCGCAGTCGCCGGTGCAACCGGCAATGTCGGCAGGGAAATGCTAACGATCCTTTCCGAGCGCGGCTTCCCGGTCGACGAAGTCGTGGCGCTGGCATCCGCCCGTAGCCAGGGAACCGAAGTTTCGTTCGGCGACCGGACGCTGAAGGTTTCCAACCTGGAAAACTACGACTTTTCCGACACCGATATCTGCCTGATGTCGGCAGGAGGCGAGGTTTCCAAGAAGTGGTCGCCGAAGATCGGCGCCCAGGGCTGCGTCGTCATCGATAACTCTTCCGCCTGGCGTTACGATCAGGACGTTCCGCTGATCGTTCCGGAAGTAAACCCCGATGCGATCTCCGGTTTCACCAAGCGCAACATCATCGCCAATCCGAATTGCTCGACCGCGCAGCTCGTCGTTGCCCTGAAGCCGCTGCACGACTTTGCCAAGATCAAGCGTGTGGTCGTCTCGACCTACCAGTCGGTTTCCGGCGCCGGCAAGGAAGGCATGGACGAGCTCTTCACCCAGACCCGCGCCGTCTTCGTCGCCGATCCGGTCGAATCCAAGAAGTTCACCAAGCGCATCGCCTTCAACGTCATCCCGCATATCGATAGCTTCATGGAAGACGGCTATACGAAGGAAGAGTGGAAGGTTCTCGCCGAAACCAAGAAGATCCTCGATCCGAAGATCAGAGTGACCTGCACTGCCGTGCGCGTTCCAGTTTTTATCGGTCATTCGGAAGCGGTCAATATCGAATTCGAAAACGAGATCACCGCCGATCAGGCCCGTGACATTCTCCGCGAAGCTCCGGGCTGCCTCGTCATCGACAAGCACGAGAACGGCGGTTACATCACGCCCTATGAATGCGCCGGCGAGGACGCCACCTACATTTCCCGCATCCGTGAGGATGCGACGGTGGAAAACGGTCTCAACATCTGGGTCGTTTCCGACAACCTGCGCAAGGGCGCGGCGCTCAACGCCATCCAGATCGCCGAGTTGCTTGTCAATCGCGGCCTGATCAAGCCGCGCAAGGTTGCTGCCTGATAGATAATAAATTTATTAAGCATGTTCCGATAGAAACCCCGTCAGAAATGGCGGGGTTTTTCTGTCGAATCACCCATATCACGAACTATTCATGAACGGATGAGTTGCGATTGTTTGCAACCGCCGCCATAAGGCCGAAACAATGCACATTATCCGGACGCTTCTGGCCGAGCGATCCGGTTCTCGGGGACGGGTTTGACCGCATGAAGAAGATTTTGCTGGCAGGATTGATCGCAACCGGTTTCATGACCGCTAGTCCGGCGCTTGCCGCGCTCCAATGCGGCAACGATTCATCCGGCTTCGCCCGCTGGGTCGAGGAGTTCAAACGGGTTGCGCCGTCGAACGGCGTCAATCCTTCGGTCGTCGAAAAGGCCTTTTCGGGCGTCTCCTACAATCGCCCGACCATCAGCGCCGATCGCGGCCAGAAAAGCTTCAAACTCTCATTCGACGACTTCATGAAGAAGCGCGGCGGGGCTGCCATCATCTCCCGCGGCAAAGGCATGAAGTCCGGCAATGCCGCGCTTTTTGCGCAGATCGAGCGCCGCTTCGGCGTGCCGGCCGGCCCGATCATCGCTATCTGGGGCATGGAAACCGGCTTCGGCAGCTTCATGGGTGATCAGCATACGCTTTCCGCTGTCGCGACGCTCGCTTACGATTGCCGCCGCTCCGCCTATTTCACCGAACAGCTTTATGCTGCGCTTGAGCTGGTCGGCCGAGGTGATCTGAGCGTCACCGCCCGTGGCGCTGCCCACGGCGAAATCGGCCAGACCCAGTTCCTGCCGCTGAACGTTGTCCGCTACGGAGCCGACGGCGACGGCGACGGCCATATCGACATGGTCCGTTCGCGTGCCGATGCGCTTGCCTCGACCGCCAACTTCCTAAAAGGACATGGCTGGAGAGCCGGTGCCGGTTACCAGCCGGGCCAGCCGAACTTCGTTGCTATCCAGGGCTGGAACGCCGCAACCGTCTATCAGCAGGCGATCGCCTATATGGGCGCACAGATCGACGGCCAATAAGCCCGCCGGCAGTGAAGTTTCGCTTCACCTGAAAAATTCAGGCCGACGCTTGTTCGGCCTGGACGGGCAGTTCGGTAAGGTCCGGACGGACGAAGTCGCCCTTGCTGTCCATAATCCACAATTCGCCGCTCGAGATATCGAACCAGGCGCCGTGAACGCTGAGTTCGCCTTTCTCTCCACGTTTTTTGACGAACGGGAACGTCTCCAGGTTGGCGATCGAATTGCGGATCGACACCCGTTCCAGCGCTGTCTGCCGCTCGGCCTGGGTCATGAACTCGTTGCTCTGGATCTGTTCGGCGGCCGGTTTGACCAGCGCCATCCAGCGGCCGATGAAATCGCCGGGAGAAAGCGGCGACATGCTCGGATCCAGTGCCGCTCGGATACCGCCGCAACGGCCGTGACCCATCACCACGATATTGTCGATCTCCAAAACCTCGACCGCATATTCCAACGCCGCCGAAGTGGCATGGAACTGGCCATCCGGTTCAAAAGGCGGGACCATGTTGGCGACGTTGCGGACGACGAAGAGTTCGCCCGGACCGCAGTCGAAAATGGTTTCCGGTGCGGCACGGGAATCGCAACAAGCGATGAGAAGGGTGTGGGGGTTCTGCCCGGTCTCCGCCAACACGCGGTAGCGCTCGCGTTCATCGCTATAGCGCCCGCTCATGAAGTTGCGGTAGCCCGCCAGAAGTTTGGCTGGAAAATCCGTCATGGAACAACGATTATAGCGCCGCCGAGCGAAGATCAACGGCCATTGTGCATCTGCGAACTTCCGATGCCGGTTACCGCTTGGTGCGCTGCAACGGATGCACGAGCCGGCGCATCTGGACCATCGCCATGGGAGTGGAGAGGCTGGACGCGTCGGTCTCCAGTGTCAGCTCGTCGCCGCCGCGCTTGGCTGTGCGCGCCAAGACCTCGAAAACGCTCGCGGTAGCCAGCTGCAGCGCCTTTTCCTCGTCCATGCCGGCAAGGATCCGCCCCAGGAACAGGGCTCCCAACAGGTCCCCCAACCCGTTTGGCGGATTGTCTATCAGCCGGTGTTCGGCAAGCAGCGCGTGTTTGCCCGTCAGGTAAAGATTGCCGGTACCGCCCGCCATCATCGGCACGGCCGAAGTCACCAGGATGCGCGGCGGCCCGAGCGCGATTGCGGCATCCATGATATCGTTGTTGGTTTCAAGCGGCGCGCCGGAAAGCCAGGCGAGTTCGTAACGGTTCGGGGTGGCGATCGTTGCCAGCGGAATGAGTTCGTCGCGGATCGCCTCTGCCGTCGGCTGCGGGATATAGAGACCGCCGAGATCGCCCATGACGGGATCGCAGACATAGAGAAGGTCCGGGTTTTTCTCCTTCAGCGCCCTTATCAGCCGCGCCACCGAACGCGGCTGGGCGGCGTTGCCGAAATAACCGGTCAGCACCGCCTTCACTTCTCCGAGCCATGGCGCGCGAATAAGATCGTCTATAGCCTTGTCGAAATCTGATTCGGGAAAGGTCAGCCGCGTGGAAGGTCCGTGACCGGGATGCCAGGGGAGGACGACGGTCGGCATTGCCCAGACGGGGAACCCCAGCGTCTCGAGCGCGAAGACGGCGGCACGATTGCCGACCGAGCCGCGCACGACATGGCTGGAGATGACGAGGACGGCACTGCTGGTATCCTGCATGAGATCGGTTTCCGGCTACGATGGCCCTGTTGATCGTTTCTTCGCCGCCGCATGTCAACAAGGCTTCACGGAAGAATGAAACGTGTAGTGTCGCTTGACATGGATCAGCCACGTTGCCGCGTGATGACACAAAGCTAATTTATTCCGTCCGGGCACGGAAAAGGGGAGAGGGACATGGCCGTCAGGCAAAATCCGAAACGGGAAAAACAGATCGAAAGCGCACGCAAGATCGTTGCTGCGAGCAAGGGGCCGCATCTCGACCCGCTCATCCTGTTCGCCCGGGCCAGCACTGACGACCTCGAAAGCTATACGCCGGAAATGCTGGCGCTTTCCGCCAATCATGCAGCCGAGCGGCTGATGGCCTGGACCCGGATTCGGGCCGATATCACGGTCGAGCCGATCGCCGGCGTCGCACCGGACGGAATTCCGGTCTCGGTGCTGACCGTCGTCGATCGCAACATGCCCTTCCTGTTCGACTCGGTCATGGGCGAAGTGACCGCGACCCACCGCGATCTTACCATGGCGGTCCATCCGATCCTGGTCGTGGAGCCCGGCAAGGACCCGGCGCTCCGCTCCAACGAGCAGCCCAGTAATCCCGCTCATCACGTAAGCCTTATCCAGATCCATCTGTCGCCGCTCAACGAGGAACAGGCGGCTTCGCTCACCGAGCGTATCCGCTACATTCTCGATCAGGTTCATCTGTCGATCACCGACTGGGGCTCCATGCTGGAAGTCTTGGACGGCGCCGCCAAGCAGCTCAACAACTCGACGAGCCGCCGCAAGGCCGACCGCGACGAGGCGCTCGCCTTCCTGGACTGGCTGCGCGACGACAACTTCACCTTCCTCGGCATGCGCGAATACGTCTATTCCGGCAAGGGCACTGAGGCCAAGGTCGAACGCGGCAAGGGCCGCGGTCTCGGCATCCTCTCCGATCCGGATGTTCTGGTGCTGCGCCAGGGCAAGGACGCGGTGACGACGACGCCGGAAATTCTGGAATTCCTCGACGGGCCCGATTTCCTGATCGTCACCAAGGCGAACGTGAAATCCGTGGTGCACCGCCGCGCCTATATGGATTATGTCGGCGTCAAGCGCTTCGACGAACAGGGCGAAGTTGTCGGCGAACTTCGTGTCGTCGGCCTTTTTACGGCAACCGCCTATACCCACTCCGTCCGCGACATCCCTCTCCTGCGTGCCAAGACCGGCCGGGTCGAAGAGCAGTTCGGCTTCGACCCCGACAGCCATTCCGGCCGAATGTTGGAAAACACGCTCGAATCCTATCCGCGCGACGACCTTTTCCAGATCGATGTCGATCTGCTCGCGCGCTTCTGCGAGCAGATCATGGCATTGAGCGAGCGTCCGCGCGTCCGGGTCCTGCCGCGCATCGACCATTTCGACCGTTTTGTCTCGGTGATCGTCTACGTGCCCCGCGAGGACTATAATTCCCTCGTCCGCGAGAAGGTCGGTGACTACCTGACCAAGGTCTATGATGGCCACGTCTCTGCCTATTATCCGGCTTTCCCGGAGGGCGGCGTCGCCCGCGTCCACATGATCATCGGCAGGCGCGGCGGCAAGACCCCGAGGATAGCGCAAGCCAAGCTCGAGGAAGCGATCCGGCTCATCGCCACGCCCTGGGAAGACCGCTTCGCAGCGCTTGCGGAGAAGGGGCCGCGGCTCACCGTCACCCAGGCCTTCCAGGAAGCCTTCTCGCCCGAGGAAACCTTCGCCGACCTGCCCGACATCGCCGCCTGCGCCGCCGGCGAAACGATCCGCATCGCCTTCTATCGCCGCCCGGGCGACCCCGCCAACACCGTGTCGCTGAAGATCTTCCACAAGGACCGGCATCTGTCGCTCTCCCGGCGTGTGCCGCTCCTCGAAAATCTCGGGTTCCACGCCGTCAGCGAGCAGACGTTCGAAATCCAGGCGGGGCCGGAAAACGACCGCAGCCAAGTCGTCCTCCACGACATGGAACTGCAGCTCGGCGATGGGCGTGAAGTCGACCTGTCGCGTGAAGGCTTGGCTCTGGAGGAGGCCTTCCTCTCAGCCTTCGAAGGCCTGATCGACAATGACGGCTTCAACCGGCTGGTTCTGCTGGCCGGCCTGTCAGCTCGCGAAGTCACGGTGCTGCGTGCATATTCCCGTTATCTGCGGCAGACCGGCATCGTTTATTCGCAGGCTTATATCGGCGATACGCTGGTGAAATACCCGGCCATATCCGCCGCCATCTTCCGCCTCTTCCGCGATGGTTTCGACCCCAAGATCACTGAGAAGGCCCGCGTCAAGAAACTCACCGACCATCATGCGGAGATTGAGGAAGCGCTCGGCAACGTGCCTAACCTCGACGAGGACCGCACGCTTCGTCGTTTCGTCAATGCGGTCGATGCGACGCTCAGGACCAACTACTTCCAGCGCGACCCCAACGGGGCTCCATACCGGATGTTCGCCTTCAAGCTCGATCCGAAGCTGCTGGACGGCCTGCCGGAGCCCCGGCCCTTCCGTGAAATCTTCGTCTACGGCACCGAGGTCGAAGGCGTGCATCTGCGCTTCGGCAAGGTCGCCCGCGGCGGGCTGCGCTGGTCGGACCGCGGCGAGGATTACCGCACCGAAATCCTCGGCCTCGTGAAGGCACAGCAGGTCAAGAACGCCGTCATCGTGCCGGTTGGTGCCAAGGGCGGCTTCTTCCCGAAGATGCTGCCGCCGGCAAGCGCGCGCGACGCATTCTTCAATGCCGGCCGGGAAGCCTACAAGACCTTCATCCGCACCCTTTTGTCGATCACCGACAATATCGTCGGCGCCGACATCGTCGGGCCGCCGGACACGATCCGCCTCGATGGCGACGACCCCTATTTCGTGGTTGCCGCCGACAAGGGTACGGCGACCTTCTCCGACACCGCCAACGGCCTGGCGCAGGAAGCCGGCTTCTGGCTGGACGATGCCTTCGCCTCCGGCGGTTCGGTCGGTTACGACCACAAGAAGATGGGCATCACCGCCCGCGGCGCCTGGGAAGCCGTGAAACGGCATTTCCGCGAGAAGGACATCGACATCCAGACGACGCCATTCACGGTCGCCGGGGTCGGCGACATGTCCGGCGACGTCTTCGGCAACGGCATGCTGCTGTCGCGCAAAATCCGCCTCATCGCCGCCTTCGACCACCGTGATATCGTCATCGATCCAGATCCGGATATCGAAAAGTCATTCGCGGAACGCGAACGCATGTTCGCCCTGCCGCGATCGAGCTGGCAGGATTACGACAAATCGACCCTTTCCGAAGGGGCGATGGTCATTTCCCGCTCGGAGAAGTCGGTAAAGCTCACCAGGCAGGCAGCGGCCGCGATCGGCATCGACAAGGCGACCGCAACGCCTTTCGAGATCATGACCGCGATCCTGAAGAGCCCGGTCGACCTTCTCTGGTTCGGCGGCATCGGCACCTATGTCAAGGCGGCCTCCGAGACCGATACGGAAGTCGGCGATCGCGCCAATGACCCGATCCGCATCACCGCGGCTGAAGTGCGCGCCAGCGTCATCGGCGAAGGCGCCAATCTCGGCATGACCCAGAAGGGCCGTATCGCCTACTCCCTGAATGGCGGGCGCTGCAATTCGGATGCGATCGACAATTCCGCCGGCGTCAACTGCTCCGACGTCGAGGTCAACATCAAGATCGCCCTCAATTCGGCCATGCAGGACGGCCGCCTGACCCGCGACAAACGCAACCAGCTTCTCGCCTCGATGACCGAGGAAGTCGGCCACTTGGTTCTGCGCAACAACTATCTGCAGCCGCTGTCGATCTCGCTGACCGAACGCAAGGGTACCGGCAACCGCGAAGAGCTTTCACGGCTGATGTCCGTGCTGGAATCGCAAGGCCAGCTCAATCGCAAGGTCGAAACTCTGCCCGATGATGCGGAGCTTGCGGAGCGTTATTCCTCCGGCAGACCGCTGACCCGTCCGGAAATCGGCGTGTTGCTCTCCTATTCGAAGATCGTTCTCTTCGATGCCCTGCTCGACAGCAGCCTGCCGGACGACCCCTATTTCTCGGCTGTCCTGAAGGCCTATTTCCCGGCCAGGATGCAGAAGGCTTATGCGGCGGACATCCAGTCCCACCGCCTGCATCGCGAAATCGTCGCCACCACGCTCGCCAACGAGGCGATCAACCGCGGCGGCCCGGGTTTCATACAGCAGATGAGCGATATGACCGGCGCTACGGCGGCGAATGTCGTCAAGGCTGCCTTCCTTGCCCGCGACGGCTTCGAACTTCCCAAGCTCTGGGCCGAGATCGATGCGCTGGATGGAAAAATCCCCGGCCAGCTGCAGAACGATCTCTACGCCCGCACCACCGAGACCTTCGCGGAAGCGACCCGCCTCATCCTGCAGACGCAGGTCGGCAGCGGTGATGTGGACGGCGCGATGAGCCGCCTCAAGGCCGCGATCAAGGGGCTGCGCTCGTCGCTCGCGGGCGAAGATTTCGTGGAAACCGCAGCCCGCGCCTCGGAACTCGAAGCGCAGGGCATACCGGCATCGCTTGCCCGTGAAATCCTGTTGCTGTCGACGCTGGTCTTGGTGCCGGAGATCATGCTGATCGCCGACCGTACCGGCGAAACCATGGCGCGCGCCACCGAGAGCTATTTCACTGTTACCGAAACTTTCCGCATCAATCGGCTGATCGGCGCAGGCGAACGCATCAGCACCTCGGAACACTATGAGAGCCTGGCGCTCTCCCGCAGCCTGCAGCAGCTCGCCTCGGCGCGCCGCGACATCGTCATCGCCGCGATGACTGCCCATCCGAAGGAGAAAAAGCCGCTGGAAGCCTGGGTCGGCGGCGATCGGGTGCGAGTGAACCGCATCGGCGCCGAACTGGTGACCTTGAGCGAAAGCGGTGAACTGACGCTTCCGAAGATCACCGTCGCGGCCGGTCTCCTCAGCGATCTTGCGCACGGTCGGGCGATGTAGGACAACGGACCGAACTGGCTGATCCGGGGGAAAAATGGCCATTATTGATGTGGACGATGCGCCGGTGAGAACGAGCCGGCGCGGCATCTGGGGCTGGATGTTCTTCGATTGGGCAGCCCAGCCGTTTTTTACCGTCGTCACCACCTTCATCTTCGGTCCCTATTTCGTTGCGCGGCTGACCGAGGATCCCGTCTCGGCGCAGGCGGCCTGGAGCAACATGGCGACGATCTCGTCGCTGGTCATCGCCGTCTTCTCCCCGGTCCTCGGCTCGATCGCCGATCAGGCCGGTCCGCGGAAACCCTGGATCGCCTTTTTTGCGGTGATCAAGATCGTTTGTGTTTCGGCCCTCTGGTTCGCGGCACCCGGTTCGCCGATCATCTGGCCGATGATCTTCATGATCTTCGCGTCGATCGCCGCGGAATTCTCGACCGTCTTCAACGATTCGATGATGCCGCGGCTGGTCTCCAAGGACGATGTCGGCCGCATTTCCAACGTCGCCTGGGGGCTCGGTTATCTCGGCGGCATGATCGTACTGATCGCCGTCGTGGCGCTGCTCGCCGCCAATCCCGAAAGCGGCAAAACGCTGATCGGCATCCCCCCGCTTTTTGGCCTCGACCCGCATCTCGGCGAAGACGCGCGCATCACCGGGCCGATCTCGGCCTTCTGGTATTTTCTCTTTATCCTGCCGATGTTCTTCTTCACGCCCGATGCCAAGAAAGGTCTGCCGCTCGCCGCGGCGGTCCGCTCCGGCATAAGGGAGCTCAGCGGCACGCTGCGGGATCTGAGGCAGCGCACCGGCATCACGAAATTCCTGGTTGCCCGCATGCTCTACCAGGACGGCGTCAACGGCCTGCTGATCCTCGGCGGCACGTTCGCAGCCGGCATGTTCGGCTGGGCGACGATCGAGATCGGCATCTACGGCATCATCCTGAACGTCGTGGCGATCTTCGGCTGCATCGTCGCCGGCTGGCTCGACCGCCTGCTCGGCTCGAAGATCGTCGTGATCATCAGCCTCGTTCTGTTGCTGGTGGCCACCCTCGGCATCATTTCCACCGGCCCCGGCTTCGTCTTTTTCGGCCTTCTGCCGCTTTCGGCAGAGGACAGCGGCGGCTTGTTCGGCACCGCAGCCGAAAAAGCCTATATCCTGTTTGGATTGCTGATCGGCCTCGCCTTCGGCCCCGTCCAGGCCTCATCGCGATCCTATCTCGCCCGCAGCGTCAGCCTTTCTGAGACCGGCCGCTATTTCGGCATCTACGCTCTCTCCGGCCGCGCGACGAGCTTTCTCGCCACCCTGTTCTTTTCGGTGATGACCTATGCCAGCGGCTCTGCCCGGCTCGGCATGGCAACGCTGCTGATCTTCCTCGTGGCAGGGCTGGTGCTGCTGTTTGCGACGCCTTATCCGGCGAACAGGAAGTAGAAACGGATAACTATTCGGTCGAGACGTGGGTCCTCGGGTCAAGCCCGAGGATGACGGAGCGCGTGGGGATCTAGCAGAGAAAAACGGAACGTCACAGCTTGCTCAAATCTCTCTTCGAGCAAGCCGGAAACACCTCTCCGCCGTCATCCTCGGGCTTGACCCGAGGATCCACGCCACACCCTCAGAGCTGACATCCAACGACATCAATGCCGGAAATGCCGCATTCCGGTAAACACCATCGCCACGCCATGTTCGTCGGCAGCGGCAATCACCTCGTCGTCGCGCATCGAGCCGCCCGGCTGGATGACGGCGGTGGCGCCGGCAGCAATGGCGGAAAGCAGGCCGTCCGCAAACGGGAAGAACGCTTCCGAGGCAACGGCGGAACCCTTGGTCATCGGTTCGGCCCAGCCCATCGCCTTTGCCGCTTCTTTCGCCTTGATGCCGGCGATGCGGGCGGAATCGATGCGGCTCATCTGGCCGGCGCCGATGCCGGCCGTCTGACCGTTCTTGGCGTAAACGACCGCATTCGACTTCACGTGCTTGGCGACCTTGAAGGCGAACTTCATGTCTTCGAGTTCGGTCAGCGTCGGAGCGCGCTTGGTGACGACGCGCAGGTCGATATCCTCGACCATGCCGTTGTCGCGAGTCTGGACCAGCAGGCCACCCGAAACGGTCTTCGCCGTTAGCCCGCGCGAGCGCGGGTCCGGCAGGCCGCCGGTCACCAGCAGACGCAGGTTCTTCTTGGCGGCGATGATCGCCTGGGCCTCGTCGGAAACTTCCGGGGCGATGATGACTTCCGTGAACAGCTTGACGATCTCTTCGGCCGTCTCGGCGTCCAAAAGCTGGTTGACCGCGATGATGCCGCCGAAGGCCGAGGTGGAATCGCAGGCGAGTGCCCGCAGATAAGCTTCCTTGAGGCTTGGGCCGGTCGCCACGCCGCAGGGGTTGGCGTGCTTGATGATCGCGCAGGCCGGCGCCTTTTCGGGCGAGAACTCGGCAATCAGCTCGAAAGCGCCGTCGGTGTCGTTGATATTGTTGTAGGAGAGCTGCTTGCCCTGCAGCAGTTTTGCGGTCGCGACACCGGGGCGGTTTTCACCGGTCACGTAGAAGCCGGCGCTCTGGTGCGGGTTCTCGCCATAACGCATCTCTTCCTTCAGCACCCCGCCGATCGTCCGGTAGCGGGGAATTTCGATGTCAAGCGCTTCCGCAAACCAGTTCGAGATCGCCGTGTCGTAGGCGGCGGTGCGGGCATAGGCCTTGGCGGCGAGCTTCTGGCGGAAGGCATAGACCGTCTGCCCGTCATTCGAACGCAGTGCCTCGATGAGGGCAGGATAATCGGAAGGATCGGTAACGGTGGTCACATAGGCATGGTTCTTGGCCGACGCGCGGATCATCGCCGGGCCGCCGATATCGATATTTTCGACGGTCGTCGGGTAGTCGCCGCCGGCGGCGCGGACTTCCTCGAACGGGTAGAGGTTGATGACGGCAAGATCGATGCCCTCGATGCCGTGTTCCTTCATCGCCGCGACGTGTTCCGCATCGTCGCGGATCGCCAGCAGGCCACCATGTACCGTCGGATGCAGCGTCTTCACCCGGCCATCCATGATTTCCGGAAAACCGGTGACTTCCGATACGTCCGTCACGGCGAGACCGGCGGCAGCGATCGCCTTATGGGTGCCACCGGTCGACAGCAGCTTCACGCCCTGCTCGGTGAGCGCCTGGGCAAGCTCGATGATACCGGTCTTGTCGGAGACCGAGAGCAGTGCGGTGCGAATCCTGATGCGATCGGGAGCGGGGATTTTCTTGGAAACGACGGCCATCGGTCTCTCCTGGAAACGCGCCGCGGGACCCGGCGCAAAGGTAAGATCGCCGCCCGTTAGCACAGCTTGGCAGAAGAAGAAACGGCCTATTCGCCGCGCCTCAGCATCCAGCGTATTTCCGAGGTCTCCGGCGGAGAAAACTCGATGACCAGCTGCTGACTCGGCCGCACCCCGGAGACGTCCGCAAAGAAGATATCTTCATCGATCATTACCTGAAGCCCCGGTGCCGCAAAGATCCAGGTCTCACCATCCGGCGCGCGCATGGTGACGCTCTCCTCGTCCCGCCGCGAAAGGTTGATGACGGGATGGATGTGGAAACGCGCCACCGCTAGGAGAGCCTCGTTATCGGGCGCCTCGCCCTCGGGCAGGAAAAGCCGGTCATGTCCCTTGATCTTGTTGCCCTTCGCATTGAGGCCGATTTCACGCTCGTGGAAATAACCTAACTGATGGACATAACCGTCATGGCTGGCGCGCAGCCAGTCATTGCCATGCATGTCGTCCCAGCGCTCCACCTCCACCTCCGAAACGCCGCCGAGCAGCATGGAACCTGCGAAGCGGGACCGGATGATGCGGCTGGACGATGTCTCATTGAGCGTCACCGTCGAATGGGCGGGGGTCGAGCGGGCCATGTGCCGGTAGTTCCGTCCTGCATATTTCGGCGAGCCGCAATTGACGATGAAACGATGCCGACCGGCCGACATCTCGAAGGAAAGACAACCCGCATGCGCGCCGCGGGAAAGACCCGGAGAAAGCGGACGGCCGGTATCGACGATCAGCGTCGTGCCGTCCGCCGAGAGGCGATGATAGTTCATGTGCGGCAGCGCCTTGAACGGCTTGCCGGCGGTCTCGTCGTAGCGCAGCACCGACATCAGCTCGCTCGCCGGCGTCGAGCTCGCACCGTTGAAAAGCGCCAGATCCCCGTCCTGATGGCGAAAGAAGCGCAGCGCCGGATACATTCGGTCGATCGTGGGGATGAGTTTTTGCGGCAGGTCGTGGCCGAGATTGATATAGGTCTGGCGAAGCGGCAGGAGATCAATCAGTAGGTCGAGCACCGCACGTGGATTGCGGGACACATGCCCGCCATCGGCAAGGATCTGACGTTCCAGCTCCCGATCCAGCCGTCTGCCCTCACGACGGATATAGGCAGCCCGCGTCGGCATCGAGATCGAGGCCATGGCAAGCGCGATCCTGAGCCTCAGCCGCGTATCGCCCTCCGGCGTGCAGCCGGCTATCTTTCTCAGATAACGGACCTGGTAGGCGAGGCTTTTCATGAAACGGCGGTAGAAGCCGGCCTCTGCGCCCTGCAGCACCACCGTCGAATGGGAAAGCCAGGCGATCACCCGTTCCGCCGCGACATGCGCCTCCCAGGCAATGCCTTGCGGATCTCGGCCATAAAGCGCGATCCAGTCGGCGACCACCTGACGGGCGCCGGCACAGGCGGCTTCCGTCTTGTTGGTGCGGATATGACGCAGCCAGGCAAACGAATGCAGCCGCTCCGCCGCCGCCCGGGACGGCAGCTCGACGGAGAACGGCGATTGGCCATAGGTTTCGAGTATCCGTCCCGCGAGCGGGAACCGACCTTCCAGGATTTCCTCCGCCACGAACGGGTCGAGCGCCCGCAGATCCGTCGGCGCGACAATCAGCCGATCCGGCACCTGCATGGAAAACGAGGTCACGGCCAAGCGGAATCCGGCGGAACGCCGGCAAAGGCGCCGCCAGATTTCCCGCAAGCCGAAGGACAAAAGCCTCCGGCGATCCGCGAGCCGCATCTTCAATCTGGACACTCCGCAGGAATCAGCCTCCGCCCCGCCGGCGGGAATCAACTATTAGATTGTTCGAAAGTATCGGTCCGTATGGTGAAGAAAGCCTTACCGGACCTGGAGCACGCTTGCGAAGAAGCCATCCATGCCGCCCACAAAATTTTCGCGGGCGGGCAGCATCGCAGGCGTGGTGCGAAATTCGCCGAGCGGCGAGATCGCCCCTTCCAGCCCCGGCCAGTCCTCAGGATTGACGGCCACCCGTTTCAATTCGGGATGGTCCTTGAGCACGCGCACGACCAGTTCCTCCCCCTCCAGCGAATCGAGCGAGCAATTGGAGAAAACGATAGTGCCGCCCGGTTTCACCAGCGTGACGGCGTGGCGCAGCATCTTTTCCTGGAGGGCTGCGAGCTTCGCCACATCCTCCGGTCCCTTGGTCCAGAGCACGTCCGGATGCCGGCGCGTCGTGCCGGTCGAGGAGCAGGGCGCGTCCAGCAGCACGCCGTCCAGCAACTCTGCCGGCTTGAATTCGAAAAGGTCGCCGCCGACCAGCTCCGCCTCGTAACCGAGCCGCCCAAGATTTTCCTTGAGCCGTGCCAACCGGTTGACGGATTGCTCGACCGCGATCACCTCCGCACCGGCCGCAATCAGCTGCGCAGTCTTGCCACCGGGCGCCGCGCAGAGATCTGCGACCTTCTTGCCCTTCAGATCGCCGAACAGCTTTGCCGGAATGCTGGCTGCAACATCCTGCACCCACCAGACACCCTCATCGAACCCTTCGAGCGCGGAAACCGCACCATCGAAGGCCGTCAGGCGAATGCTGCCGGTCGGCAGAACCGTACCGCCGAGCTTTTCCGCCCAGGCGGCTGGATCGGATTTGACCGTCAGGTCGATAGCTGCCGGAACAAGCTGGGCCTCGGCGATACGATCCGCCTCCGCCTCGCCATAGAGGGCGACCAAGCGCTTGCGGAACCATGCCGGTACCGGGGAAATCGTTGCGGTCGCGGCAAGGATCTCGTCCTTTTCCCGGTCCATCCGGCGCAGGACCGCATTCACCAGCTTGGCGAAACGGCGGTTGCGCGGATCACGGTTGGCCTGTTCGACCGCAAGGTCGACGGCCGCATGCGGCGGCACGTCGAGATGCAGGATCTGCGCGGCAGCGATCACTAGCACATGGTGAAGCGCCCGAGCGCCTTCCGGCAGCGGCGTGTCGATCAGCGACGCGATCGCCGCCTCGATGCGCGGCAGATGACGAAGCGCTGTATTGAGAATGGCGCGTGTCAGCGCCCGGTCGGCATCGCTGAGCGCCCGATAGGCCGGATTGCCGTGGACGAGGTCGAGCATGCCGTCGAGCGAAATCTTGCGATCGATGACAGCCGCCAGCAACTTGGCGGCCGTGACACGAACTTCGAAGCCCGCCTTGAAGGGGCCGCTTTCGCGCTCCGAGTGAGCCGGTCTCCTGCGCTGTTCGGCTGGTTTGCCCGATGGCTTGTATGGCTTCTTGTTCTTCTTGTCTTCGTTCAAGACCAGGGACCTTTACGCGGTTCATCCGAGCCGCGGCCCCAACCGGTATTCGGAACGGAGCGCGCGGTGCGCTGCGGTCTATCAGCCTGGAACCCGGCCGTCGAGGCACCGTTGCGGAACTCACCGGCCATCTGCTGAAGCGCGGCGATACGGTTCCCGGTGTCCGGGTGAGTCGAGAACAGGTTGTCCATGCGCTCGCCCGACAGCGGGTTGATGATGAACATATGCGCCGTCGCCGGATTGCGTTCGGCTTCGTAGTTCGGGATCTGATGCGCCGCACCGGCGATCTTGCCGAGTGCGGAGGCAAGCCACAGCGGATTGCCGCAGATCTCGGCGCCGCGACGGTCGGCCGAATATTCGCGCGTCCGGCTGATCGCCATCTGCACCAGCATCGCCGCGAACGGAGCGACGATCATCGCCACCAGCACGCCGACGAAACCGAGCGGATTGTTGTTTTCGCGATTGCCGCCGAAGAAAAAGGCGAAATTGCCGAGCATCGAAATCGCGCCGGCAAGCGTCGCGGTGATCGTCATGGTCAGCGTATCGCGGTTCTGGATATGCGCGAGCTCATGCGCCATCACGCCCGCCACTTCCTCGTGCGTCAGCCGCTGCATCAGCCCGGTGGAAGCCGCAACGGCGGCGTTCTGCGGGTTGCGGCCGGTCGCAAAGGCGTTCGGCTGCGGATTGTCGTAGACATAGACTTTTGGCATCGGCAGGCCGGCATTGGCCGAAAGATCGCGGATCATGTTGTAGAATTCCGGCGCACTGCGCGCATCCACTTCCTGCGCATGATAGGCCGAAAGCACCATCTTGTCGGAATTCCAGTAGGAAAACAGGTTCATGCCGGCAGCGATCACCAGCGCGATCATCATGCCGCCCGTGCCGCCGATCAGGAAGCCGATCCCCATGAACAGGGCCGTCATGAAGGCCAGAAGCATGGCGGTGCGCATTACATTCATCGTCATCTCTCCCGTTGCCGATATCGCCCAAAGGCCTTTAAAGGGTTTTCCCCCAGGCGCGAACGCCTTATGATGTGGTCAATTCACCCAGAGTTTTCAATAATCCACCCGGCGAAGCCCAAGATGCAGAACGCAGATAACGACAATTCGGAAACCGCCCCGGAAGAGGAAGCTCCCAGGAAACCGCTTACTCCAGCTGCCGAGCGTGCCCTCAAGGAAGCCGAGGAACGCCGCCAGGCAGCGGCCAAGGCCGAACTGCCCGAAGAATTCGGCGGCCGCGGCGGCGCCGACCCCGCCCGCTTCGGCGACTGGGAGATCAACGGCCGGGCGATCGATTTCTAAGTAAATACTGGCACTGTTATCTTTGATGTTCAGCCAAGAGAATCGGGTATACTAAAGCTCCCGGCTAGGCTCCGAGAACAACCGCGGACCGTGTCCTTCTCTTCTCAATGCCAGTTAGCCTTTCCATCAAGCTCTCGGTTTCTCACTACATGGCCAAGCGTCACTACACAATATTTTGCGACGAATCTGCCAAGAAAGGTCGCTATTTTTCAAATTTCTATGGCGGTGCGCTTCTTAAATCGGAAGATCGTCAGGCGATAGAGGCCCACCTGAGGGCTAAGCAGGCAGAACTGAATATATCAGGAGAGATGAAGTGGACGAAAATAACTAAAAACTATCAAGAGAAATACATTGAATACATTAGGTTGTATTTTGATTTCGTCCGCACCGGGCGGATTAAGTTAAGGATAATGTTTACCCATAACTATCGTCGCGCTAAAAATCTTACCGATGACCATCACGAAAATCAATACTTTATACTTTATTACCAAATGTTAAAGCACGCTTTCGGTCTACAATACTCTAATCCAAATTTTATCGACAGAATTTATGTATCGACATTGTTGGATGAAATACCAGACACTAAGGAAAAACTTGAAAAATTCAGAAATTTTATAGCAGGAATAGAGAACACCGTGCAATATAGGGGAAAAGGAATCTATTTCCTTAAGGATCAGATCGGCGATGTAAATTCACACGATCACGCCATATTGCAGGGCTTGGATATCATCCTTGGCTCAATCTACTTCAGGCTAAATGATCTCCATAAAGAGAAGCCGGAAGGTCAGCGCATTCGCGCAAAGCGGACTATCGCGAAAGAGAATGTTTATAACGAAATCAACAGACAAATTAGGTCGATTTATCCCAATTTTAATATCGGGGTAACTACCGGTGCAGCTGACGGGGAGTCAGTCAGATGGACCCACCCATATCGCCACTGGTGCTTCCGACCATCAGACTATGAAATTGATGAAAAAGCGGTGAAGCCCCGCTAGTGCCTACATAAATAATCCTAGTGGAACTAGAACCTTCGGCAAAAGCAGGGCTCACGAATCAGTATAAAGCGACTTTCTTAAAAAGCAATCCGCGGTATTGACTCTAAGAGAATTTATGTTACCGCGCGACCTTTGTATCGAGTCGATCCTGTCAGGGTTCAAGCACCGTTATTTCGTCGTTTGGCAAAGAAGATATTCCTATTGACTTTGACTGAATTCCGGAATTTATTCCTTTCATGATCAAGGTGCATCTAATCCCTATTGTCATCGCCGCCATGTTCGCCACCGAAGCGGAAGCGCGTGACGAAATCCCGGGACCGGTGGCGGCGGAAATCCTGCGGGTCATCGACGGCGATACGCTGCTGGTCGAAGCGCAGCCCTGGCCGCAGCAGAAGATGGAAGTTTATGTGCGTATTCGGGGCATTGACGCGCCGGAGCTGAAATCGAAATGCGAGCGGCTCCGGGAAGCGGGCCTCAATGCCCAACGGGCGCTCGAAGCGCTGACCGCCCAATCACATAAAATTCAGCTCACCCATATTTCCGGCGATAAATATTTCGGTCGCATCGTCGCTGACGTCGTGCTCTCCGATGGCCGCAGCGCCGGCGGCGACCTGCTGCTCGCGGGCCTCGTGCAGCCCTATGACGGCGGACGCAAGCCGCGCGAGGTCTGCGACACAGACTGAAAAGGCCGCCCGGTTTCCCGAGCGGCCTTTAAGTTCAATCAGCCCGCTTTGTTCTGGCGGTTGGCGATCAGATCGTCCACCACGCCCGGATCAGCGAGCGTCGAGATATCCCCCAGCGAGCCAAAGTCGTCCTCGGCGATCTTGCGCAGGATGCGGCGCATGATCTTGCCGGAGCGGGTTTTTGGCAGGCCGGGCGCGAACTGGATCTTGTCGGGTTGCGCGATCGGGCCGATTTCCTGGCGGACATGCTTCACCAGTTCCTGGCGCAGCGCGTCGCTGCCTTCGTGGCCGGACATCAGGGTCACGTAGCAATAGATGCCCTGGCCCTTGATATTGTGCGGATAACCGACGACCGCCGCTTCCGACACGAGATTGTGTGAGACGAGCGCCGATTCCACTTCCGCCGTGCCGAGCCGGTGACCGGAGACGTTCAGCACGTCGTCGACGCGGCCGGTAATCCAGTAATAACCGTCCTCGTCTCGCCGGCAGCCGTCACCGGTGAAATATTTCCCCTTGTAGGTGGAGAAATAGGCTTGGATGAAGCGGTCGTGGTCGCCGTAGAGCGTGCGCATCATGCCCGGCCACGCGTCGGTGATGCAGAGATTGCCGTCGGCCGCGCCTTCCAGCACCTTGCCCTCGTTATCCACCAGTTCGGGCTTCACGCCGAAGAACGGTTTGGTGGCCGAACCCGGCTTCAGGTCGGTGGCACCCGGCAGCGGGGTGATCATGTGGCCGCCGGTTTCCGTCTGCCACCAGGTATCGACGACCGGGCAGCGCTTGTCGCCGACCACGTTGTAATACCATTCCCAGGCTTCCGGGTTGATCGGTTCGCCGACCGTGCCAAGCAGGCGCAGGCTTGTCCGCGAGGAGCGTTTCACGAACTCGTCGCCGGCACCCATCAGCGAACGGATCGCCGTCGGCGCGGTGTAGAAGATGTTGACCTTGTGCTTGTCGATGATTTCCCAGAAACGGCCTTGATCGGGGAAGTTCGGCACGCCTTCGAACATCAGCGAGGTGGCGCAGTTCGCCAGCGGCCCGTAGACGATGTAGGAATGGCCGGTCACCCAGCCCACATCCGCCGTGCACCAGTAGATGTCGCCGTCATGGTAGTCGAACGTATATTCGTGGGTCATCGCCGCGAAGACGAGGTAACCGCCGGTCGTGTGCAGCACGCCCTTCGGCTTTCCGGTCGAGCCCGAAGTGTAGAGGATGAACAGCGGATCTTCCGCCTTCATCTTCGCCGGCTCGCAGTGCTCCTTCACGGTGGCGATTTCCTGGTGGTACCAGAGGTCGCGGCCAGACGCCCAGCCGGTCTTGCCGCCAGTGCGGCGCACCACCACGACCTTGTTGACGATCACGTGCTGGCGGGCCGCGATGTGGATCGCCGTATCGGTATTGTCCTTGAGCGGCACCGGCTTGCCACCGCGGACGCCCTCGTCGCAGGTGATCACGAAGGTAGACTGGCAGTCGATGATACGTCCGGCCAGCGCTTCCGGCGAAAACCCGCCAAACACGACCGAATGTACCGCGCCGATACGGGCGCAGGCGAGCATCGCATAGGCCGCTTCGGGGATCATCGGCATGTAGATGGTGACGCGGTCGCCCTTCTTGACGCCGTGTTTCTTCAAGACGTTGGCCAGCCGGCAGACCTGATCGTAAAGCTGGTTATAGGTGATCTTCTTGTCGATATAGGGGTTGTCGCCCTCCCAGATCAGCGCGGTGCGCTCACCATGGGTCTTCAGGTGCCGGTCGATGCAGTTGTAGGAAACGTTGGTCAGACCGTCCTCGAACCATTTGATCGAGACCTTACCCTTGAAGGAGGTGTTCTTGACCTTGGTATAGGGCTTGAACCAGTCGATGCGCCTTCCATGCTTGCCCCAGAACTTGTCCGGGTCCTCAACGCTCTCCTCGTACCACTTCTCGTATTTATCCTTGTCGATGAGCGCCTTCGCTTTGGCAGACTTGAGGACCGGGTAGACTTTTTCTGACATGAACACCTCCCTGAATTGGCACGCATGACGACGCATCGAGCCGTCAGCGATATGTGCCGCATTCATAACAGGTGAGGCAAGGGCGGCAATTAGACAAACGGTTCATCTCGGTGCGACGATCTCGCTTCAAAGATTTGCAATTCTGTACCAATTCGATTATAGGGCGGTAAATTCCCGGAAATTGTGGTTGATACCCACGGCCCGCGACACCGGCGCGGACGGACAGAGGACCTATACCCATGGCTCAACAATTGCTCATGCCGAAGGCGACCGCTGTATGGCTGGTCGACAATACCGCGCTTTCCTTCGAACAGATCGCCAATTTCTGCAAGCTCCACCCGCTCGAGGTGAAAGCCATTGCGGATGGCGAAGCGGCGCAGGGCATCAAGGGCCTCGACCCGATCGCAACAGGCCAGCTTTCGCGCGATGAAATCGAGCGCGGCGAAAAGGACATCAACCACAAGCTGAAGCTGTCCGAGCCGAAGGTTCGCGTGCCGGAATCGAAGCGCCGCGGCCCGCGCTATACGCCGGTCTCCAAGCGCCAGGATCGCCCGAACGCCATTCTCTGGCTGGTTCGCAACCATCCGGAACTGAAAGACGCGCAAATCTCCCGCCTCGTCGGCACCACCAAGTCGACGATCGAGCAGATCCGCGAGCGCACCCACTGGAACTCGACCAACCTGACGCCGATGGATCCGGTGACGCTTGGCCTCTGCAGCCAGATCGACCTCGACCTCGAAGTCGAACGCGCTTCCAAGGGTCGTCCGCTGCCGACCGCCGCCGAACTCGGCGCTTCCCTGCAGCCGGCGAGCGAAACCGAAAACCTCGGTTTCAATTATCGCAACGAGCGCGAGGAAGAGAAGGAAAAGGAGATCGACGCGGACGCCGTTTTTGCCAAGCTCTCGTCGCTCAAGTCCACCCGTCGCGACGACGACGAGGAAGACGACCGCTTCTGATCGAACCATTTCGATTGCATGAAAAAGCCCCGGAGACGATCCAGGGCTTTTTTCGTTCAGGCGCTCTGTTTCAGGCCACTGCCCTCGCGGGCATAACCGTTCGCCTTCAGGATCGCGGTGATCTCGTCCAGCACCGCTGCATCCTCGATCGTCGCCGGCATTTTCCACGGCATGTCGTCGGCAATCTTCTGCATCGTGCCGCGCAGGATCTTGCCCGATCGGGTCTTCGGCAGCTTATGAACCACCATCACCGTCTTGAACGCCGCCACCGGGCCGATCTCGTTGCGCACCAGCTCGGCCACTTCTCTCGCAATATCAGTGATTTCCCGTGAAACATGGTTCTTCAGCACCATGAAGCCGCAGGGGATCTGCCCCTTGGTGGCATCATGGACGCCGATTACCGCGCATTCTGCGACATCGGGATGTTTGGCGCAGACTTCCTCCATTGCCCCGGTCGAAAGCCGATGGCCGGCGCAGTTGATGATGTCATCGGTGCGCGCCATCACGAAGATATAACCGTCCTCGTCCATCACCCCGGCATCGGCCGTCTTGTAATACCCCGGGAACTCGTCAAGGCAAGCCTCGCGGAACCGCTGGTCGGCATTCCAGAAGCTGACGAGGCAGCCGGGCGGCAGCGGCAGCTTGATGACAATATTGCCGAGCGTCCCGCGCGGCACCGGATGGCCGGCATCGTCCAGCACGTCGAGCGCATAACCGGGCATCGGCCGCGTCGGCGAACCGTGCTTGACCGGCATCAGACCGAGCCCGACCGTGTTGGCGGCTACAGGCCAGCCCGTCTCCGTCTGCCACCAGTGATCGATCACCGGGATCTTAAGCTTCTGCTCGGCCCATTTCAGTGTTTCCGAATCGGCCCGCTCGCCGGCGAGGAACAGGGCGCGCATCCCGGTCAGATCGTATTTTTCGACCAGTTCGCCCTCCGGATCGTCACGGCGGATCGCCCGAAAAGCCGTCGGCGCCGTGAACAGCACTTTCACGTCGTGATCGCTGACGACCCGCCAGAACGTGCCGGCATCCGGCGTGCCGACCGGCTTGCCCTCAAAGATCACGCTTGTATTGCCGGCGAGCAGCGGTCCGTAGACGATATAGGAATGGCCGACCACCCAACCGATATCGGATGCCGTCCAGAACACCTCCCCCGGCTTGACGCCAAAGATGTTCTCCATGCTCCAATGCAGCGCCACCATGTGCCCGCCATTGTCGCGCACGACGCCCTTCGGCTGGCCGGTCGTCCCGGACGTATAGAGGATGTAGAGCGGATCGGTCGCCTTGACCGCCACGCATGGTACGTCCCTGCCCCGCGTCTTCTCCACCGCCTCCGAGAAATCCAGCTCTCCCCGCTCCGACCACAGCTCCACCTGGAGCTGTTCGCGCTGGAGTATGAGGCAATGTTCGGGTTTTACGCGGGCAAGCTCGATCGCCTGGTCGAGCAGCGGCTTATAGGCAACGGTGCGACCGGGTTCGAGGCCGCAGCTCGCGCTGATCACCAGTTTCGCTTCCGAATCGTTCAGTCGCGCCGCCAGCTCCTGCGCCGCAAAGCCGCCGAACACCACCGAATGCACCGCCCCGAGCCGAGCGCAGGCCAGCATCGAAAATATCGCCTCCGGCACCATCGGCATGTAGATGACGACCCGATCGCCTTTCTCGATGCCGAGATCCCGCATCACAGCGGCGATCGCCGTTACCTCCTCGAGCACCTCGGCATAGGTGAAGCTCTTCTGCCTTCCCGTCATGGCGCTGTCGTGGATGAAGGCGCGCTGTTCGCCACGCCCTGCGGCCACATGCCGGTCGAGGCAGTTGTGGCAGGTGTTGGTCTCCCCGCCGGTGAACCAGCGGCCATAGACCCCTTCGTCCCTGTCGAAGATTTTCTCCGGTTCCTTGAACCAGTCGATGGCGGCGGACGCGCCTCTCCAGAACCCTTCTGGATCCTTTTGCCAGCCTTCATAAACGTCGAAATAGCGGCTTTGCATCTGCACCTCCCGTCACATGAGCACAGCCCGGAATGGTCAATCTAGGGTGCGGGCGAGGTGCGGGAAAGCCCGACGAAAGCGCTAGGTGCTTGGCGAAAGCCTGTTTTCAGCGCGAGCCGAAGATGGCCGAGCCGACGCGTACGCTGGTCGCCCCGAATTCGACCGCCGTCTCGAAATCGCCGGACATCCCCATGGAGAGCTTTTCGACGCCGCATTCCTTGGCAAGCTTGGCCAGCAGTGCAAAATGCGGCCCCGGATTTTCCTCAGCCGGCGGAATGCACATCAGCCCCTCGATCGAAAGCCCTAGCTCCTTACGGCAGAACTCTACGAAGGCAACGGCCTGCTTCGGCTCGATCCCCGCTTTCTGCGGTTCAAGCCCGGTATTGACCTGCACATAGCATTTTGGCGCTTTGCCCTGCTTGTTGATCTCGTTGGCAAGCGCGCGGGCGATCTTTTCCCTGTCCACCGTCTCGATGGCATCGAATAGCGCCACGGCGTCGGCCGCCTTGTTGGATTGCAGCGGCCCGATCAGATGCAGCTCGATTTCAGGCGTCTCAGACTTCAGTTCCGGCCACTTGTCCTGGCTTTCCTGCACGCGGTTCTCGCCGAATACCCGCTGTCCCGCGGCGATTGCTGGCCGAATGTCCTGCGCTTCGAACGTTTTCGAAACCGCCACAAGCGTCACCGACCCCACCGGCCGCTTCGACAGGCGCTCCGCCCTGTCGATCCGTGCCTTCACATCCTGCAGCCGTTCTTCGACGTTCATGGCCTCTACCTTCCGCTTTTCTTGCAAGCTCAGCGCTTAGTCCTCATATAAGGCTCTGCCAAGGGTGTTTCGCCCTGAACTTGGCCTTTCCCACCCCTGTAAAACTTGACGCTTGCCGGGTTTCATGGTGAAGGTCTCGCCCGACTCTTGATCTTATTTTCCCGGAATATCATTGAAATGGCGACTGAACGTTACAATCCGCGCGATGCCGAGCCCCGTTGGCAGCAGACCTGGAACGATGCCAAGGTTTTCGAGACCGACAACAGCGATCCGCGCGAAAAATATTACGTTCTGGAGATGTTTCCCTATCCGTCGGGCCGCATCCACATGGGCCACGTGCGCAACTATGCCATGGGCGACGTGGTGGCCCGCTACAAGCGCGCCCGCGGCTTCAACGTCCTGCATCCGATGGGCTGGGACGCTTTCGGCATGCCGGCTGAAAACGCCGCCCGCGACAACAAGGTGCATCCGAAGACCTGGACCTACCAGAACATCGAATCCATGAAGGCGCAGCTGAAGGCCATGGGCCTGTCGCTCGACTGGTCACGCGAGTTCGCCACCTGTGACGTCGAATATTACCAGCAGCAGCAGCACCTCTTCCTCGACATGATGGAAAAGGGGCTGGTTTATCGCAAGCAGTCCAAGGTCAACTGGGATCCGGTCGACCAGACGGTTCTGGCCAACGAGCAGGTTATCGACGGCCGCGGCTGGCGCTCGGGTGCGCTGGTGGAGCAGCGCGATCTGGTGCAGTGGTTCTTCAAGATCACCGATTTCAGCCAGGATCTGTTGGACTCGCTCGATGCGCTCGACCAGTGGCCTGAAAAGGTCCGGCTGATGCAGAAGAACTGGATCGGCCGATCCGAGGGCCTGACGGTTCGCTGGGAAATCGTCAGCTCGACGGCACCCGCCGGCGAAAGCGAAGTCGTGGTCTACACGACCCGTCCCGACACGCTGTTCGGTGCTTCGTTCCTGGCCATCGCCGCCGACCATCCGCTGGCCAAGGCCGCAGCTGCGCAGAATCCGGCTATCGAAGCTTTCGCCGAGGAATGCCGCCATCACGGGACCTCGCTCGCAGCGCTGGAAACGGCCGAGAAGAAGGGCATCGATACTGGCGTCCGCGTCAGGCACCCGCTCGATCCCTCCTGGGAACTGCCGGTCTATGTCGCGAACTTCGTGCTGATGGATTATGGTACGGGCGCCATCTTCGGCTGCCCGTCCGGTGACCAGCGCGACCTGGATTTCGCTCGCAAATATGGTCTGCCCGTCGTACCGGTCGTCATGCCGGAGGACGCCGACGCCGCGACCTTCGAGGTCGGCGACACCGCTTACGTCGATGACGGCGTGATGATCAATTCGCGCTTCCTCGACGGCAAGACGACCGATGAAGCCTTCGAGATCGTTGCAAACCGGCTGTCGGAAACGATTGTCGGCAACATGCCGCAGGGTGAGCGCAAGGTGAATTTCCGCCTGCGCGACTGGGGCATCTCGCGCCAGCGCTACTGGGGCTGCCCGATCCCAGTCATCCATTGCGATGACTGCGGCGTCGTGCCGGTGCCGAAAGCGGACCTGCCGGTCAAGCTGCCGGACGACGTGACTTTCGACCTGCCGGGCAACCCGCTCGACCGCCATCCGACCTGGCGCCATGTCGCCTGCCCGCAATGCGGCAAGCAGGCCCGCCGCGAGACGGACACGATGGACACGTTCGTCGATTCGAGCTGGTATTTCACCCGCTTCACGGCGCCCTGGGAGAAGGATCCGACCGATCCGACTGTGGCCAACCGCTGGCTGCCGGTTGACCAGTATATCGGCGGCATCGAGCACGCGATCCTGCACCTGCTCTATTCCCGTTTCTTCACCCGCGCCATGCGCGAGACCGGCCATGTCGAGGTCAAGGAGCCCTTCAAGGGCCTCTTCACGCAAGGCATGGTCGTGCACGAAACCTATCGTCGTGGCACCGGCCCCAATGGTGAATGGGTGGCCCCGGCCGATATCCGCATCGAGGAAGTCGATGGCAAGCGCCGTGCCACCATGCTGAAGGGCGGCGAGGAAGTGACGATCGGCTCGATCGAGAAGATGTCGAAATCGAAAAAGAACGTCGTCGATCCGGACGATATCATCGCCTCCTACGGCGCCGATACCGCCCGCTTCTTCGTGCTCTCCGACTCGCCGCCGGACCGAGACGTGATCTGGTCCGAAGCCGGTGTCGAAGGTGCTCACCGCTTCACCCAGCGCCTGTGGCGTCTGATCTCCGAAGCCTCGGAGAACTTGGCTGGTATCGATCCGATGCCGGCTAACGAGGGCGAAGCGCTGGCAATCTCGCAGCTCGCCCACAAGACGCTGAAGGCGGTTCAGGGCGATTACGACAGGCTGTCGTTCAACAAAGCCGTAGCGCGTATCTATGAGCTGGTGAATGCGCTTGCGGCGCCGCTCGGCCGGGTCGCTGCCAGCGAGGGCGATGCTGCCTATCGCGCCGCCGTCCGCAACGCCTCGGAAATTCTGATCCAGCTTGTTGCGCCGATGACACCGCATCTGGCAGAAGAATGCTGGGCGGTTCTCGGCAACAAGGAACTGCTTTCCGTAGCCCCCTGGCCGCAATATGACGAAGCGCTCGTCATCGAGAACGAGATCACACTGCCGGTCCAAATCAACGGCAAGAAGCGCGGCGAATTGACAATCGCGCGCGACGCGGATCAAAGTGCGGTCGAAGCTGCGGTTCTGGCACTGGATACGGTCAAAGCGGCTCTTGAAGGCCGGGCGCCGAAGAAAGTCATCGTCGTCCCACAGAGGATCGTAAACATTGTCGTCTGACCGCTCTCTTCGTCGTTTCGGGTTCATATCTGGCCTGGTAATGTTGACTGTGCTTGCCGGCTGCCAGGTCCGCCCGCTCTATTCCGAGGCTTCCGGTACGGGCGAACGCCTGGCTTCGGTCGGTTTCGAACAACCTCACACCCGCCTCGATCAGGTTGTCCGCAACCATCTCGTTTTCCTGACCTCCGGTGGTGCCGGCGAGTCTGCCCATCCGGCTTACGAAGTGAAGCTGACGACAAAAAGTACCTCCTCGAACATCAGTGAGGACGAGGATAACGATAGCGTCTCTCCGACCGGCGTGCCTGTCCCTGGCCGCGTCCGGGTGGAAGGGATCTACACGATCACCCGCATCAGCGACGGAAAGATCTTGAAGTCCAGCAAGCGTGAAGTGGTATCGCTCATCGATGTCTCGGGTCAGGGTTATGCCTCGCTCCGCGCCGTTCGCGATGCCGAAAACCGCGCTGCAAGAGAGCTCGCTGAATTCATCCGCGCCGAGATCGCCATCGCGCTCGCCCGCGAACCTCAGCCGCAGACGGTATGGCAGAAGTAAAGTCCCACGAATTCGATCGGTTTGCCGAAAAGAGCTCGGATCTTTACAAGATCTTCGTGATCTACGGACCGGATCGCGGCCTTGTCTCAGAGCGGGCAGCACTCATTGCAGGCAGGACAGGCGTCTCGCAGGACGATCCGTTCGCCATGCTCAAGCTCGACGTCTCGGATCTGCAGGGTGACCCCGGGCGGCTTCTCGACGAGGTGAACTCGCTCGGCCTCTTCGGCGGCTCCAAACTCGTATGGCTGCGCGGTGCCGCCAATGAAAAACCCCTTCTCGACGCGATGCAGGCTCTCGTGGATGGTCCGCCGCCGGCCAACATCCTGATTGTCGAAGCGGGAGACCTCAAGAAGGGGAGCGGACTGCGCAAGATCGCGGAACCTTCGCGGTCGATCGCTGTCATTCCCTGTTATGCGGACGACGTGAAGGCGCTGAACGGGCTGATCGATTCGGAACTGGGGAGCGAAGGTCTCAGAATCAGCCAAGGCGCGCGCCAGAGGCTCCTGGAGCTGCTCGGCGGGGATCGCGTAGCCTCCCGTAACGAGATCCGCAAGCTCGCTCTCTATTGCCGTGGTATGGGCATGGTCGAGGAAGAGCATATAGATGGGATTATCGGCGACGCGAGTGCCGTTTCGGCCGACGAGGCCGTCGATGCGATCCTCAGCGGTGACTTGCCGGGCCTGCACCGTGCCATCCAGAAGGTCGTCTCATCGAAGACCCCGGTTTTTCTCGTCCTGCAATCCTGCCTGAAACAATTCCAGCTGCTGGATCTGATGAAGGCGGAAATGGAGGAAAAGAAGCTCCAGACCGCCCAGGTGATGATGACACTCGGCCGGCATATTCACTTCAAGCGCAAACCGCTCATAGAAAAAGCGCTGAGGACATGGAGCTCACCAGCGCTCTCGCGTGAAACGGAAAGGCTGCAAGCCGCAATCCTGATGTCGCGGCAGAGGCAGAGCCTGGAATCCAACATTGCCTTTCACACGCTGATGGCCACGGCCATTCAATCAAGCCGTTGAATTTCCTAGATTATCTCCGTTCTAGAAGACGGCAGATCTCCTCGAGCTGCTCCAGCGTCCGGTAGCCGATCTTGATCTGGCCCCCACCATTCTTGTGGTTGATCTTCACTTCCAGTCCGAGGGAATCCGAAAGGGTCCGCTCAAGCGCCAGCGTATCGGAATCTTTTTGTTCCGCTTTCGAAACGGTTGTCGGCTCGGCTTGAGCCTTGATATCGTTCTGAGCCAGCTTTTCGGCATCCCGCACCGACATTCCCTTGGCAATAATGGTACGCGCCAATGAAGCCGGATCCGACGTCGTGATCAACGCACGGGCATGCCCCGCGGAAAGGCTCCCTGCTGCCAGCATATCCCGCACCGGTTCGGGCAGCTTCAGCAGGCGAAGACTGTTGGCGACATGGCTTCGACTCTTGCCGATGATCTCGCCCAGATCGCTCTGAGTATAGCCGTGCTCGGCGATCAGCTGGTCGTAGCCAAGGGCCTCTTCCAGGGGATTGAGGTCCGAACGTTGAACGTTCTCGACGATTGCGATCTCGAGTGCCGTCCGATCGTCCACGTCGCGGACGATGACAGGAATTTCGATCAAGCCTGCCAATTGGGCGGCACGCCAACGACGTTCGCCGGCTATGATCTCATATTGCGCAGGGCCTCGCGGCCGAACAACGACCGGCTGAACGATCCCATGCTGACGAATGGAGCTGGCCAAATCCTGCAGCTCGCCCTCATCGAAACTCCGACGCGGATTCTTCGGATTGCGGGATACATGCTCAATCGGGACCATACGATCCGGATTAACGCTCCGGGCACCATTATCCGCCGGCGCCTGCTGATCCATTTCGCCTATGAGCGCTGCAAGACCGCGCCCGAGGCGCCGTTTCGATAGGTCGTCGTTCATTCTTATCACTCACTTGGTCTGAATCAGGCGGCTTTACGCCTGCGTTCTCGCTGGATAACTTCGGAAGCCAGTTGCAAATAAGCTTGGCTGCCCGCGCATTTCAGATCGTAGAGGATCGCCGGCTTACCGTAAGAAGGCGCCTCGGATACACGGACATTGCGCGGAATCAGCGTATGATAGACTTTTTCGCCAAGATGCGTCCGCACATCATTGACAACCTGTTGAGCCAGGTTGTTTCGGGCATCGAACATGGTGAGGACGATTCCCTGAATATCGAGCGACGGATTGACGCTGCGACGCACCTGATCGACCGTTTCGAGCAACTGGCTCAACCCTTCCAGTGCAAAGAACTCGCATTGCAACGGCACCAGGATGGAATGAGCCGCGGCCATGGCATTCATCGTCAACAGATTGAACGATGGAGGGCAGTCCAAAAGAATATAGGAATAGACCAGGGCGTCATCGCCGCTCAACGCGCTTCGCAGCTTGAATGCCCGATCAGAAGCCTGGGAAATTTCCATTTCGAATCCAAGCAGGTCCATCGTCGAGGGAACGATGTGCAGGTTTGGAACCGCCGTCTCGAGCGCCGTCTCCGCTATGGAGTTGTATCCCATCAACAAATCATAGGAAGAGAGCTTGCGGTCTCGACGGTCGATACCCAGCCCGGTGCTGGCATTGCCCTGCGGATCAAGGTCGATGATCAGAACGCGTTCGCCAATTGCCGCAAGGGCCGTCGCCAGGTTGATTGCCGTCGTTGTCTTGCCCACGCCGCCTTTTTGGTTGGCAATCGTGATAACCCGATTTCTTTCAAACATTCAGCACCTGAAAATCTAGGGTTCTTTGTGCCTTAAATTGCTAATCTCGAGGATAATTGAATCCGGCTCGACGGCACTCTGATGTTTTACCAGATCGAACGACCAACGGCCACGGGCTTTCTCGACTTCCGCGGCGTAATCCCTGCCTTTATGGAAGAAAGCTCTTGTATCTTTGCCAATCATCCAAGGCGATGTGTAGGCAAGAAGCGGATCGAGCTCGGCAAGGGCTCTGGCGGAGATGCGTTCGCAATCGGGAAGGGCCGTAAAGGCTGATTCGATTCGCAAAGGATGGACTGAACCCCTGGCACCCGTTTCATTGAGCGCCACTCGAAGAAACGCAACCTTTTTCTGATTGCTCTCAACCAGATGAACCCATCCCTGTTGTGTCTCGGCCAGAAAGATGGCCGTTATCACGCCAGGGAAGCCACCCCCGGAACCAAGATCGAGCCATCTATATGGATGAGGGGAGAGTTGGAAGATTTGGGCGCTATCAGCAATATGACGCCGCCACAATTCGTCCAGTGTGGAGGGAGCAACCAGATTGATGGCCTTTGCCCATTTCTGGAAAAGCGCTGCAAAGTGCTCAAGCTTTTCCTGCGTTTCACGTGAAACACTCTTGCCGTTCAGAAGCATTACAGGACTCGCTTGACGCGCTGCGGTGCAGCTTCTTCTTTGCGAAGGAGTGCTAGGATGAGCGCAAGGGCAGCGGGCGTCATTCCGTCGACCTTGGACGCCTGTGCCAGATTGCCGGGGTTTGCCGCCGTTAGCTTCAGTTTGAGTTCATTGGAAAGTCCAGGAAGCGCTGAAAAATCAAAGGCTTGCGGGATAATTCGTGCCTCGTCCCGATGGGTGGCGTGGATGTCGGCCGCTTGCCGATTCATATAGACCGCATAGGACGCCTCGATCTCCAATGCTTCAGCAACCTTTGGCGGAAGTTGCTCCAATTCCGGCCATATGGCCGTAAGCGCGTCCAGCGATTGGTCGGGATAAGCCAATAATTCATATGCCGTCCGTCGTTGACCGTCCTTGTTCAACTTAAGACCAAAGCGATGTGCCTCATTAGGCGTCAGGTTACGAGACTGCAAAAGGTCCCTGCCAGCTTCTAGTGCTTGGGTATAGTTTCGAAATTTCGATATCCGTCCGGCTCCCACGCAACCAAGTTCGATGGCTTTTTCAGTCAATCGAACGTCCGCGTTGTCAGCCCGAAGCGAAAGGCGATATTCAGCGCGCGACGTAAACATCCGGTAGGGTTCGGTCACCCCACGAGATGTCAGATCGTCCACCATGACTCCTATGTAGGAATCGGCGCGGCTGAAGTGATAGGCGTCGCCGCCGGAAGCTTTACGGGCGGCATTCAGCCCGGCAACCAAGCCCTGAGCCGCAGCCTCCTCATAACCCGTCGTTCCATTGATCTGGCCCGCAAGGAAGAGCCCAGGAATTTTCTTGACCTCAAGGGCGGCGGTCAACTCCCGCGGATCCACGTGATCATATTCGATTGCGTAGCCGGGCTGGATGATCGATACCGCCTCCAAGCCTGGAATGGTGTGAATGAACGCTGCCTGAACCTCGGCGGGAAGCGAGGTCGAAATGCCGTTCGGATAGACAGTCGAGTCGTCCAGGCCTTCCGGCTCCAAAAAGATCTGATGCCCGTCGCGTTCGCCAAAGCGGACGATCTTGTCCTCGATCGATGGACAATAACGCGGACCGACACCCTCGATCTGTCCGGAATACATCGCAGACCGATGGATATTGTCCGAAATGATCCTATGCGTCGCCTCCGTCGTGCGGGTGACGCCACAGGCAATCTGCTTCGTGGTAATCCGGTCGGTCATAAAGGAGAAGGGCACCGGATCTTCGTCGGCTTCCTGCCGACCAACCCGTGCCCAGTCGATCGTATTTCCGTCCAGCCGGGCAGGCGTACCGGTCTTCAGCCTGCCGAGCCGCAGGCCGAACCGTAAAAGGGTCTCCGATAACCCCAGGGAGGGAGCTTCCCCGACGCGACCTGCGGGGACCTTTTGGTCGCCGATATGGATCAAACCCCGAAGGAACGTGCCGGTCGTTAAGACAACCGTTCCGCATCCGAATCGACGGCCATCCTTCAGTTCCACGGCCGTCACGCGGTCAGCCTGGATTTCCAGGTCAAACGCGTCCCCTTCGATGACAGTGAGATTGGGGTGGTTGAAAATCTCGCGCTGCATCGCCTGGCGGTAAAGCTTACGATCGGCTTGCGTCCGCGGCCCGCGCACCGCCGGCCCCTTCTTTCGGTTGAGAAGGCGGAACTGGATGCCCGCGGCATCCGCAACACGTCCCATCAGCCCATCGAACGCATCGACTTCACGGACAAGGTGACCCTTGCCAAGTCCGCCGATTGCGGGATTGCAGGACATGACACCCACCGTCTGCCGATTATGGGTTATAAGAGCGGTCTGTGCGCCCAAGCGCGCAGCGGCACTCGCAGCCTCGCAGCCAGCATGTCCGCCACCGATGACGATTACGTCGAATGTCTTTTCCATTTGGTCACCTTATGAAACCGCGCAAAGCGCCCTGTTTCACGTGAATCACTTGCCGATGCAGAACTGCGAAAAGATTACGTCAAGGAGCTGTTCCACATCAACCCGACCGGTGATGCGGCCCAGCGAGGACGCAGCGGCCCGAAGGCTCTCGCCTCGAAGATCAAGTTCCTGGCCGTTTAGCGCTTCTGCGATAAAATGGGAAGCCTCTTTGAGATACTGAAGATGCCGCTGCCGGTTGGGAACCAGCGATCCGGACCAAGTTTCCTTGAGCTTTAACAGGATCCGTGAACGCAATTCCTCCAGCCCATCTCCCGTTTCACTGGAAATGGCAAGGTCATAGCCAGACGATGGTCGGTGCATATCGATCTTGGTGCCGATCCGCAGAACCTCAGCCTTCACACCGTCGTAAGTCTGTTTCGAGTCCGAATCGATCTCTTCGAGCTGCAGAACGAGATCGGCCTGCTCGATGGCTATCCTAGCCCTGCGAACGCCTTCTTGCTCGACGCGATCCTCGCTTTCGCGCAGCCCGGCCGTATCGAAGAAACGAACGAGGTAACCCTCCATATCGATATCGACATGCAGGAGATCCCTTGTTGTCCCAGCAATCTCGGTGACGATGGCAATGTCCCGTTTTGCCAAAGCATTGAGCAGGCTCGACTTACCGGCATTGGGAGGCCCAGCGATAACCACCTTGTAGCCGTCTCGGATAATCTCGCCCGCCTTTGCGGAGGCGATATGTCCCTCGATCTCGAAATAAAGATCACCGACCTCTGTCCAGACCCTGTCGGACACCGACCCCGGGACGTCATCCTCATCGGCAAAATCGAGTTCAGCCTCGATCAGCGCGCGAGCTCGGGTCAATCTCTCGGCCCAACCCACATAAAGCGCCGACTGTCCACCAAAACCCTGCTCGACCGCCAGGCGGCGTTGCATCTCGGTCTCTGCGGCGATGAGATCCGCCAGACCTTCGACCTCGACCAGATCCAACTTGCCGTTCTCGAACGCGCGGCGCGAAAACTCGCCCGCATCCGCCAACCGAAGTCCGATCGCCTCCAGTTCCTGATAGACGGCGGAAACGACGGCCCGACTGCCATGCAGATGCATTTCAACGCAATCCTCGCCGGTAAACGAATTCGGACCAGCAAATGCCAGAACCAGAGCGTGGTCGATCACCAGACCGTTGCGGCTCCGAATCGTTCTGAGTCCGGCCTTCCGATCGGCCGACAGTTCACCAGCCAAAGCCACCGCGGCGTCGAAAGCCTGCGGACCGCTCAAGCGGATAACAGCGACACCCGCCGGCAAGGTGCCGCTCGAGAGCGCGAAGATCGTATCGTTGTCTGCCTGGGCCATGGGTTCAACTTACCAGAGGCGGCACTAAACTGAAAAGCGCCCGGCAAAACCGAGCGCTCCATATCTAATTTGAATCCGGCTAAGGATCAGGTGTTCATCGAGTCGAAGAAATCGCCATTGGTCTTCGTTTGCTTCAGCTTGTCGATCAGGAATTCGATCGCATCCGTGGTGCCCATCGGGGCAAGGATACGGCGAAGCACGAAGATCTTCTGGAGATCCTGGCGTGGCACCAGCAGGTCTTCCTTACGTGTGCCGGACTTGAGGATGTCCATCGACGGGAAGATGCGCTTGTCGGCGACCTTGCGGTCGAGCACAATTTCCGAGTTACCGGTGCCCTTGAATTCTTCGAAGATAACTTCGTCCATGCGGCTGCCGGTATCGATCAGCGCCGTCGCAATGATCGTCAGCGAACCACCCTCTTCGATATTACGAGCGGCACCGAAGAAACGCTTCGGACGCTGCAGGGCATTGGCGTCGACGCCGCCTGTCAGGACTTTGCCGGAGGAGGGCACAACGGTGTTGTAGGCGCGGCCGAGGCGGGTGATCGAGTCGAGCAGGATGACGACGTCGCGGCCATGCTCGACGAGGCGCTTGGCCTTCTCGATGACCATCTCGGCGACCTGCACGTGGCGTACGGCCGGTTCATCGAAGGTCGAGGAGACGACCTCGCCCTTCACCGACCGTTGCATGTCCGTGACTTCTTCCGGCCGTTCGTCGATCAAGAGGACGATCAGATAACATTCCGGATGATTGGCGGTGATCGAGTGGGCGATGTTCTGTAGCAGAACGGTTTTACCGGTGCGCGGCGGCGCGACGATCAGGCCACGCTGGCCTTTGCCGAGCGGCGCCACAAGGTCGATGACGCGGGCGGAGAGATCCTTGGAAGTCGGAACTTCCAGTTCCATCTTGAACCGCTCGTTCGGATAGAGCGGCGTCAGGTTGTCGAAGTGGACCTTGTGGCGGATCTTTTCCGGGTCGTCGAAATTGATCGTGTTGACCTTGAGAAGGGCGAAATAACGCTCGCCTTCTTTCGGACCACGGATCGGGCCCTCGACCGTGTCGCCGGTCTTCAGCGAGAAGCGGCGGATCTGGGAGGGTGAGATATAGATGTCATCGGGACCGGGCAGATAGTTTGCGTTCGCGGAACGCAGGAAACCAAACCCGTCCTGCAAGACCTCGACCACGCCTTCGCCGATGATTTCGACGTCCTGGCTCGCCAAAACCTTGAGGATCGCGAACATCAGTTCCTGCTTGCGCATGGTGCTGGCGTTCTCGACCTCCAGTGATTCGGCGAAGGTCAGCAAATCGGTGGGGGATTTGCTCTTGAGTTCTTGAAGCTTCATTTCAGCCATGAAGGGGGGACCATATTGAGAATTTCGGGGGGATAGGCGTGTCGGTGAAATTCGCTACCGCGGAAGATGATCCGGGGACGACAGGAAATTACACGCATGCCACGAGATGAGATGGGGAGGAAAATAGCGATTCACGTGGAACGCCGCAAGGGGCAAGACGGAAATCTTGCCAAAGAAAGAATATCCTCGCGTCAAAACGGTTTCACGATCACCAGAATGACGATCCCGATCATCAGAACGGTTGGGAGTTCATTCATCATCCGCCAGTAACGCGGCGTTTTTCGCGGACCATCGACCGCGAAGTTGCGCACCGCGCGGCTGAACAGCACATGCACCATTGTGAGCAGCACGACAAGCCCGATTTTCGCATGCAGCCAGCCGCCGCGAAACTCGTAGACATCCCAGGCGAGAAAAAGACCGAGAACCCAAGTGATCATCATCGCCGGGTTCATGATGATCTTCAGGAGCCGGTGCTCCATCATCTTGAAGGTTTCGGACTGCGCCGAGCCGGGTTCCGCATCGCTGTGATAGATGAACAGCCGCGGCATGTAGAGCAGGCCCGCCATCCAGGACATCACTGCGATGACGTGGAAAGCCTTGACGTAGAGAATGAAATCATTCGGTTGACCGAGATAGACGGCAACCAGGATGGCGATGAAGACTGCAAGCGCGATGAAGGCGCGCAGTGCCGATCTCCTCCCCGCCGGCGTGCCCGTCTGCAGCTCCTCTCTACTCACGCGTTCGCTCCCCGCACGCGTTCAATCAGCTGGCGCACATGATCCGGATTAGCCTCCGGGGTGATGCCGTGGCCGAGATTGAAGATCAGCGGCCCATGCCCAAGCTTAGCGAGAATGGCGTCGATACCCTCCTCCAGCGACCTGCCGCCGGCGACGACCCGCATCGGATCCAGATTGCCCTGCACCGGGCCATCCTTCTGCAATTCGGCCGCAAACGACAGCGGCACCGACCAGTCGAGGCCGATCGCATCGGCTTTGGTCTTCTGCCGATAGAATTTCAGGTTCAGGCCCGCACCCTTGGCGAAGGCGATGATCTTCGCCTGTGGTCGCGCGCTGCGAACGATCTCGATCATCCGGGCCACAGGCTTTACGGCATAGGCGTCGAATTCCTTCTCGCCCAGAACACCGGCCCAGGAATCGAAGATTTGCACGGCGTCGGCGCCAGCATCGATCTGCGCGATCAAATATTCGGCGGAGATTTCCGCAAGCAGCGACAGCAGCCTCTCGAAGGCTTCAGGATGCCGGTAGGCGAACAGCCGGGCAGGGGCCTGGTCCGGCGTCCCGTGGCCGGCGATCATGTATGTCGCAACGGTCCAAGGCGCCCCACAGAAACCAAGCAGGGTTGTTTCATCAGGCAGTTCACGCCTCAGCCGGCGAACCGTTTCCATGACCGGAGCGAGATGGGCAAGAACGCCTTCGTCGTTCAACGCCTGAATACCAGCGACATCGATCGGATCCATTTGGGGACCTTCGCCCTGCACGAACCGCACGTTCCGGTGCAGCGCATCCGGGATGACCAGGATATCGGAAAACAGGATTGCCGCATCGAAACCGTAGCGCCGGATCGGCTGCAAGGTCACCTCGACAGCCAGATCCGGCGTGTAACAGAGATCGAGAAAACTTCCGGCCGCCGCCCGCGTCTCCCGATATTCCGGCAGATAACGTCCTGCCTGTCTCATGAGCCAGATTGGTGGTGGACTGACCGTCTTGCCTTCCAGCACTTGGATGATCTTCCGGTATGCGCCGGTCAATGGGTTCTCCCTAAAAATATAAGAAATGAATCTTTCTAGATTTCTATTTCTTAGAGTCGGTGAGTAGCAAGGATTAAAGTCAAATCACAGCCGACGCGACGATCCGCCGCTTTGCAGCCACTCGCGGGACAGAAAATCACCTCCGGTTGACGGATCTTGGGATAGCTTGAATTTCGCAAGTTATTTCAGGAGGATGGCGGGAAATGGAATTCGGCGCTATCTGTGGATAAGCTGGGGAGGAAAAAGAGCGACGAAGAGCCTATCCCCAGAACGCACAAGCAGGCCTGATCCGCATCCGCAGGAACTGCGAATGTGGAAAACCGGGCGGTTTTCCCGAGGCCTTGTTCCGGCCTGGGAGAACCCGATGGTCTCTCCCGAGTTATCAACAAAGGGTTAAGTTTAGCGTGGAGAACAGAAAAAACTTCTTCCATCTGCATCTCATATCTGACTCGACAGGCGAGACTCTCATCTCCGCCGGCAGAGCGGCCTCAGCCCAGTTCCAGTCATCGCTGGCCGTGGAGCATGTTTATCCGCTGATCCGCAATCGCAAGCAGCTGCTGGCCGTGCTCGAAGCGCTCGATCGCGAGCCGGGCATCGTCCTTTATACCATCGTCGATCAGGAGCTGGCCGAACTCATCGATCAGCGATGTCGGGAAATGGGCCTACCCTGCGTCAATGTTCTCGAACCGGTCATGGCGACCTTTCAGGCTTATCTTGGGGCGCCGTCCCGTCGCCGTGTCGGGGCCCAGCACGCGCTCAACGCTGATTATTTCAAGCGCATCGAAGCGCTCAATTTCAGCATGGATCACGACGATGGCCAGATGCCGGAGGATTATGACGAGGCGGATGTCGTGCTGATCGGCATCAGCCGCACTTCGAAAACGCCGACCAGCATCTATCTCGCCAATCGCGGCATCAAGACCGCCAACATTCCGATCGTGCCGGGTGTGGAACTGCCCGATAGCCTATACCGCGCGACCCATCCGTTGATCGTCGGTCTCATTGCGACCACCGACCGGATCAGCCAGGTGCGTGAAAACCGCGAACTCGGTGTCACCCAGGGTTTCGACCGGCGCCACTATACGGACCGCGCGACGATCAATGAGGAACTGAAATATGCCCGCGCGCTCTGCGCCCGCCAGAACTGGCCGGTCATCGATGTGACGCGCCGGTCGATCGAGGAGACAGCAGCCGCAATCGTTGCGCTGCGCCCGAAGCTGCGTTAAGCGAATCCGCCTGCAGCCTTTGGGAGATTTTCGTGACAGTGCCCCTCGTACTTGCCTCCTCCAGCCCCTTCCGCCGGATACTGATGGAAAATGCCGGCCTGACGTTTGAAAGCCGTGCGGCCGAGATCGACGAGCGAAAGATTGAAGCTGGGATGGAAGGCGCAAGCCCTGACCAGGTGGCGCTGACGCTTGCCAAGGCAAAGGCGGTGGATGTGACACGCCATTTCCCGGGCGCGCTGGTGATCGGCTCGGATCAGACCATGTCGCTCGGAAGCCGGGTTTATCACAAACCGAAGACCCTTGCCGAAGTGAAAGAGAATTTGCTTTCCCTTTCAGATAAGACCCATCGACTGAACAGCGCAATCGCTTTTGCGCGCGACAACGAGATCGTCTGGGAGCATGTTGCGCATGCGGACCTGACCGTCCGCGAGCTGAACGAAACCTTCGTCGATCGCTACCTGTCGCGGGTCGGCGAAAAGGTCTACGGGAGCGTCGGCGCTTATCAGCTGGAAGGCGAGGGCATCCAGTTGTTCTCGAAGATCGAGGGCGATTATTTCACCATCCTCGGCCTGCCCATGCTGCCGCTCCTCGAGAAGCTGCGCGAATTGGGAGCGATCGATGGCTGATTCACGTGAAACATTTTTGGTTAATGCTTTCGTAACCGGCTGGCCGGTGAAACATTCCCGCTCGCCGCTGATCCACGGTCACTGGCTGAGACAGTTCGGCATTGCCGGGTCCTACACGGCTGAGGCTGTCACAGAAGCGGATTTTCCCGCCTTCATCCAATCGCTGAAAGACGGGAGCTCCGGTTTTCGCGGCGGCAATGTCACCATTCCTCATAAGGAACTTGCCTTTAAGCTGGCTGACCGGCCGGATGATCTTGCCGAAGAACTCGGGGCATCGAACACGCTCTGGATGGAAGACGGACTACTGCATGCCACCAATACTGACGGCCACGGTTTTACCGCCAATCTCGACGACCGTCATCCAGGCTGGGACAGCACCGGCCGTGCGGTCATCTTCGGCGCCGGCGGTGCAAGCCGCGCTGTCATCCAGGCGATACGGGATCGCGGCGTCAGTGAGATCCACGTGGTCAACCGGACTGTTTCACGGGCCGAGGAACTCGCCGATCGCTTTGGTTCGAAAGTTCACGCCCACCCGGTTGGAGCCTTGAATGAGGTCATGTCGGATGCCGGGCTGTTCGTGAACACGACATCGCTTGGCATGGACGGCAGCGAGGCGCCGGAGATTGACTTCTCACCGCTGGCGTCCGGCGCAGTCGTCACCGATATCGTCTACGTACCCTTGAAAACGCCGCTGCTTACTCAGGCCGAAGAACAGGGTTTCGCGATCGTCGACGGGCTCGGCATGCTGCTTCACCAGGCTGTGCCCGGCTTCGAAAAATGGTTCGGCCGTCGCCCGGTTGTCGATAAAACTCTTCGGGACCTCGTCATCGCCGATATGGAAAACCACGGATGATCGTCATCGGCCTCACCGGCTCCATCGGAATGGGAAAATCCACAACCGCGAAAATGTTCGCGGAAGAGGGTGTCCCGGTGAATGACGCCGATGCCGTCGTCCATGATCTCTACCGCACCGATGCAGTGGCACCCGTCGGTGAAGCGTTTCCGGGCACGGTCAAGGATGGCGTCATCGACCGCCAGGAACTGTCCCGGCAGCTTTCGGCCGCGCCCGAGAAATTCCAGGCCCTCGAAGCGATCGTCCATCCGCTGGTCCGCAAGCGTGAAGTCGATTTCCTGTCGCGCCACAGGGAGGCCGGTACCGACCTCGTGCTCCTCGATATTCCGCTTCTCTTCGAAGTGAAGGGCGAGGATCGCGTCGATGTTATTGTTGTTGTCACCTGCGATCCACAGATACAGCGCGACAGGGTGCTTGCGCGTCCGGGCATGACGGAGGAAAAATTGGCGATGATTCTCTCCCGCCAGATGCCCGACGCGGAAAAACGCAAAAGAGCCGATTTTCTCGTCGATACGGGCCTTGGACTGGACGCGGCGAGAGAACGGGTTCGCGAGATCATCGCGTCTCTGAAGGCCGGAAAGACGAGCGAGAAAAAGCCAAATGCGTGAGATCATCTTCGATACGGAAACCACCGGCCTCGAATCGAAGGTCGATCGGGTTATCGAAATCGGCGGCATCGAGCTGATCAACAATTTTCCGACCGGCAGGACGCTTCATCTCTACATCAATCCGGGCGACCGCAAGGTTCATCCGGACGCGCTGGCGGTTCACGGCATTACCGACGAGTTCCTGAAGGACAAGCCGAGCTTCGGCGATGTCGTCCAGCAGATCATCGAGTTCTTCGATGGCGCCAAGTGGATCGCCCATAACGCCACCTTCGACATGGGCTTCATGAATGCAGAATTCGGTCGCCTCGGCCTGCCCCCCGTAATGTCCGACCAGGTCATCGACACTCTGGCCATGGCCCGCCGCAAACACCCGATGGGTCCGAATTCGCTTGATGCGCTCTGCCGCCGTTACGGCATCGACAACGCCCACCGCACCAAGCACGGCGCGCTGCTCGACTCCGAACTGCTCGCCGAAGTCTATATCGAGATGACGGGCGGCCGTCAGACGGCGCTCGGCCTGATGGGCAACGAACGGTCTGCGACGGTGATCGAGGTCGATGAAGTCGTGGTGGCGGTGACCGGCCGCCCGCGGCCGCTTGACCGCCGGCTGACGGAAACCGAGATCAAAGCGCATGCGGCCATGGTCACGTCGCTGAAGGACAAGGCAGTCTGGCTGAAGTACAAGCAGGCCCAATAAAAAAGCCCGGGTCGAAACCCGGGCTCTTTCGTCAAATCGAAAAATCCGATCTCAGCTGTCGAGTGCCTGGACCTTGGAGCGAGCCTGTTCTTCGGCCATGCGCTGTGTGAACATCTGCGCGAAATCGATCGGGTCGATCATCAGCGGGGGGAAACCGCCGTTGCGCGTCACGTCGGCGATGATCTGGCGGGCGAACGGGAACAGGAGGCGCGGGCACTCGATGAAGAGGAGCGGCAGCATGTGCTCCTGGGGGAAACCCGTGATGCGGAAAACGCCGCCGTAAACCAGCTCGGCCGCGAAGACGATCTTGTCGCCTTCCTTGGCTTCGGCGTTCAGCGTCAGGATAACATCGAAATCGGCGTCGGAAAGCGGATTGGCATTGACGTTGACATTGATGTTGATCGCCGGCGCTTTGTCGCGCGCCTGCAGCGAGCGAGGAGCGCCCGGGTTCTCGAAGGAGAGATCCTTGGTGTATTGCGCCAGGATGTTGAGGGACGGCGTTTCGGCCTGGTTGTTATCATCTGCCATTGGGATTTCCTCGAGGCTTTGGAGCGTTGAGGCCCTCTAACATTTCGCTTGTGGGCTTACAACCCTGGCCAACGGGCTGAACCGCTCAAGGTTCCTTGCTTTTAGGTCCGGCCCAGGGCGAGGAGGGATCGGGATCGCGATGGTAGTCCTGCTCGTCGAGATCGACCACCGGCCCGGTTTTGTTGGCCTCCGGCGAAGGCCTCGGACTTTCGTAGCGATAGCTCTTGCTGCGAGGCGAACGGACGACCACGATACGCCGGCCGATCACAGACCAGATCAGGCTGCGCACGAAGGGAATGAACAGCGCAAGCCCGATGATGTCGGTGATGAAACCGGGCAGCAGCAGCATGATGCCGGCGACGACGATCATCGCCCCGTCGATCAGGGCGCGGCCGGGTGCGCGGCCGTCGCGGCTCTCGGTGGAAATCTGTCTCAGGATCTGGGTGCCCTGGTTGCGCAGCAGGATGGCTCCGAGCACCGCCGTACCGATCACCAGGCCAAGCGTCGCCCAGAGGCCGAGTGCTTTGCCGACCAGCACGAAGCCCGCGATTTCGGCAAGCGGCCAGCCGATAAGAAGAAGCGGCACGAGAAAGAAGCGCATGGTATTCCCTGTGTCGTGATATCCAGAAGTGCGCAAAGCGCTAACGTCTTCGCCATTTGAATGATAGGCGTATGCAGACTATATGAGAAACTGCACCGAACTTTTAAACGCCAAATGCGGGTTAAGATGGGCTCTAACGACTTTATAACACTCTTTTTCCTCGTCGCAGCGGTTCTGATCTTCCTGCAACTGCGCAGTGTGCTCGGACGCCGGACGGGAAGTGAGAAGCCGCCGTTCGATCCTTACAGCCCCCGCGACGTCGCAAAAAACCCGGGCGGGGACGACAGCAAGGTCGTGACTCTGCCGCGCCGGGATGCCACGGAGGACGAGCAGCGTTATGCGGATGTCGACGCTCTCGCCAAGCCGGCTACGCCGCTTAACGCCGCGCTGCGCGAATTGGTCAAGTCCGATCCCGCTTTCCGTCCCCGCGAGTTTCTGAACGGCGCCCGCATGGCGTACGAAATGATCGTCATGGCTTTTGCTGACGGCGACCGGAAGACGCTGAAAGGCCTTCTCTCCAAAGAGGTGTTCGACGGTTTCGATACGGCGATCACCGACCGGGAATCCCGCGGCGAAGTGGTGAAGTCCACATTTGTCGGAATTGACAAGGCGGATATCACCCACGCCGCGGTCAAGGATGCCGAGGAACAGATCACCGTCCGCATCGTCAGTCAGCTGATTTCCGCCACCTATGACAAGGCCGGCGCACTGATCGACGGCGACCAGGAAACCGTGGCCGAAGTCACCGACATCTGGACCTTCGCCCGCGACATCCACTCCCGCGATCCGAACTGGAGATTGGTCGCTACCGAATCCGAACAATGACCTTGATCTCTGCGGATTATACTCTACGGCCGGTACCCTTCTCCGATCTTGCGGGGTGGGGCGATGACGATCCGACCGCACTGTTTGCCGGCATGCGCGCGTCGCTCGAGCATATCCGCAAGGTCAAGCCGTACCGTACCGGTTCCCTCGGCCTGACCGCCGAAGAACTCGGCACTCTCATCGACGCCGCCCGGGACCTCCCGGGCGATGCCGTTTCCGCCAGGGCCTTTTTCGAAACCCATTGCACACCCTTCCTGATCGCGCGCAGCGACGGCCGGCGCGGTTTCGTTACCGCTTTTTATGAGCCGGAAATCGAGGTCTCGGAAACGCGGGACGATGTCTGGGCGCATCCTTTCTATTATCGCCCGGACGATCTTATTGATCTCGACGACGGCAACCGTCCGGCAGGATTGGACTCCGGCTACATGTTTGGCCGGCGGACACCTGACGGAATCGAGCCTTATCCGGATCGCGGCGAGATCGACCGTGGTTTGCTCGAAGGCCGCGGCCTGGAGATCGCCTATGCGAAATCCAAGGTCGATGTCTTCTTCATCCATGTCCAGGGCGCCGCAAGGCTGAGATATCCGGACGGCAACATCCGGCGGATCACCTATGCCGCCAAAGCGGGCCATCCGTTCTCGCCGATCGGCAAGCTGCTGATCGACCGCGGCGAGGTCGATCCTGCGAAGATTTCCATGCAGAGCATCCGAACCTGGCTGGCTGAGAATCCGGCTAAGGTTGATGAAGTGCTTTGGCACAATCGTTCGTACATCTTCTTCCGGCAAGCGGACGTCTCCGATCCGTCGCTCGGACCGGTGGCCGCCGCCAAGGTGCCGCTGATCCCGGGGCGCTCGCTGGCGGTCGATCGCCAGATCCACACGTTCGGTTTTCCCTTCTTTATCCGTTCCGAGACGCTGACCCATATGGATGGTGGCAAACCCTTCGCGCGGCTGATGCTGGCGCTCGACACCGGCTCGGCGATCGTCGGACCGGCGCGCGGCGACATTTTTACCGGCTCAGGCTTCGAGGCGGGCGAGCTTGCTGGAACGGTGCGCAACGACGCGGACTTCTATATTCTCATCCCCAAGGCAGCGTCTGTCAGGTACGGCGGATGAAGGGTGGTCGCAAACTCGATCCGGAAGAGCGGATATTGTGGGGAAGGGTGGCGAAGTCGGCCCGTGCCTTGCCCGGCCGCATGAAGGAGATCCTGCAATTCGAGGAAGCGGAGGCCGCAAAGATCGCCGCGGAAGAAGCTGCTGTCGAAGCGAAAAAGCCGAAACCCGCGCCGCGGCAGGAAAGTTATGCGGTCGAACTTCCGGTTGCCGTCCCCTCCAGGCGTCCCGTAGGCTCTCATCAGCCGCTCGAAAAGCCCGTCAAGAAAAAGCTCGCCAAGGGCCGGCTGCCGATCGACGCCCGGCTCGATCTGCACGGACTATTTCAGGGCGAGGCCCACGACCTGCTTCTCGACTTTTTGCTGCGGGCCCATGAACGCGGGCTCCGCCATGTCCTGGTGATCACCGGCAAGGGCAGTTCGATGGGCAGCGAAGGCGCGCTCCGACGCGCCGTGCCTCTGTGGTTTTCGAAAGCGGAGTTCCGTTTCCTGATCTCGTCTTATGAATGGGCAGCGCGTCATCATGGCGGCGAGGGCGCCATGTATGTGCGGCTTTCCCGCAGCCGCGGAGATCGGGAATGACGCCTTTCGGTCATGCACTGAGAGAGCTGCGCCGCCGCAAGGGCATCACCCAGCGCGAGCTTGCCGAGGCGATCGGCGTCACGCCTGCCTACCTCTCCGCCCTGGAGCATGGAAAGCGCGGTCGTCCGACGTTCGAACTGCTGCAGCGGATCGCCGGCTATTTCAACGTCATCTGGGACGAGGCGGAAGAGCTTTTCCGGCTGGCCGAAGCGTCGCATCCGAAAGTCGTGCTCGATACCGCGGGTTTGCCGCCATCATACACCGGCTTTGCCAACCGTCTGGCGCAGCGGATTCGCTCTTTACCGCCCGACGTGATAGAGGAAATGGACACGCTCCTCAAAAAAGCCGAGATGCGAGGCTGAATTCGCCACGCATCCACGGCTTTCATGCCGTATTGGCGAGGCTCAACCTTTAGAAACCGCCCCGATTTCCCTATATTCTGAGGGTGGAATAGCCGGTGATTCGCTTCACCGGCATCTCAAACGAATTGGAAGATAATTGATGACCGATACACCCGTCAGCGATAATGGCGCGAGTGCCGAATACGGTGCCGACTCGATCAAGGTTCTGAAGGGCCTTGATGCAGTGCGCAAGCGCCCCGGCATGTATATCGGCGATACTGACGACGGCTCCGGCCTGCACCACATGGTCTACGAAGTCGTCGACAACGCGATCGACGAAGCGCTTGCCGGTCATGCCGACCTGGTTACCGTGACCCTTAATGCCGACGGTTCGATCACCGTCACGGACAACGGACGCGGCATCCCGACCGACATTCACACCGGCGAAGGCGTCTCCGCTGCCGAAGTGATCATGACCCAGCTCCATGCGGGCGGTAAGTTCGACCAGAACTCCTACAAGGTGTCCGGCGGTCTGCACGGCGTCGGTGTCTCGGTCGTCAACGCATTGTCCGTCTGGCTGAAACTGCGCATCCGCCGCAACGGCAAACTCCACGAGATTTCCTTCACCCACGGCGTTGCCGACGGGCCGCTCAAAGTCATCGGCGAATACGAAGGCCGTTCCGGAACCGAGGTCACCTTCCTCGCCAGCTCCGACACCTTCACGATGACCGAATACGACTATGGCACGCTCGAGCATCGCCTGCGCGAGCTGGCCTTCCTGAATTCCGGCGTTAGAATCCGGCTAACGGACAAGCGCAAGCCGGACATCAAGGAGGAAGAGATGCTGTATGACGGGGGTCTCGAAGCCTTCGTCCGTTATCTCGATCGCTCCAAGAAGCCGCTGGTCGACAAGCCCGTCGCCATCAAGGGCGAGAAGGACGGCATGACGGTCGAAGTGGCCATGTGGTGGAACGACAGCTACCACGAAAACATGCTCTGCTTCACCAACAACATTCCCCAGCGCGACGGTGGCACCCATATGGCCGGCTTCCGGGGCGCGCTGACGCGCCAGGTGACGTCCTATGCGGATAGTTCCGGTATCACCAAAAAGGAAAAGGTAACGCTGCAGGGAGAAGACTGCCGCGAGGGCCTGACCGCCGTGCTTTCCGTCAAGGTGCCCGACCCCAAGTTCTCGTCGCAGACCAAGGATAAGCTCGTGTCGTCGGAAGTTCGGCCGGTGGTCGAAAGCCTGATGAACGAAGCGCTGAGCACTTGGTTTGAAGAACATCCGACCGAAGCGAAGATCCTCGTCGGCAAGGTGGTCGAAGCTGCCGTCGCCCGCGAAGCCGCCCGCAAGGCCCGCGAATTGACCCGCCGCAAGGGCGTGCTCGACATCGCCTCGCTGCCCGGCAAGCTTGCCGACTGCTCCGAGCGCGATCCGGCCAAGTCCGAACTTTTCCTCGTCGAGGGCGATTCCGCCGGCGGTTCCGCCAAGCAGGGTCGTTCGCGAGAGAACCAGGCGATCCTCCCGCTCCGCGGCAAGATCCTCAACGTCGAGCGTGCTCGTTTCGACAAGATGCTCGGAAGCCAGGAAATCGGCACGCTGATCACCGCGCTCGGCACGTCGATCGGCAAGGACGAGTTCAACGCCGACAAGCTGCGTTACCACAAGATCATCATCATGACGGACGCCGACGTTGACGGCGCCCATATCCGCACCCTGCTTCTGACCTTCTTCTTCCGCCAGATGCCGGACCTGATCGAACGCGGCCATATCTATATCGCCCAGCCGCCGCTCTATAAAGTCAGCCGCGGCAAGTCGATCCAGTACCTGAAGAACGAAGGCGCGCTGGAAGAATACCTGATCACCATGGGCCTTGAGGAAGCGACCCTGACGCTCGGTTCCGGTGAAGTGCGTGCCGGCCAGGATATGCGCGAAGTCATCCAGGATGCACTGCGCCTGCGCAGCCTGGTCGAGGGCCTGCATTCCCGCTATAGCCGCTCGATCATCGAACAGGCTGCGATCGCCGGTGCGCTCAATCCGGAACTGACCGACAATCACGAACGGGCCCAGCAGACCGCCGACGAAGTCGCTCGTCGCCTCGATATGATCGCCGAGGAGACCGAACGCGGCTGGTCAGGCCATGTGACCGACGAGGGCGGCCTGCGTTTCGAGCGGATGGTGCGCGGCGTCAAGGAAGTCGCGGCCGTCGACGTGGCGCTGATCGGCTCGGCCGATGCCCGCCATATCGACCAGATGACCCCGCGCCTGCAGGAAATCTACCGCACCCCGCCGGTCCTCACGCGCAAGGACGGCCAGCAGGAAATGTCCGGCCCCCGCGCCCTCCTGGAATCGATCTTCGCAACCGGCCGCAAGGGCCTCTCCATGCAGCGTTACAAGGGCCTCGGCGAGATGAATGCCGAGCAGCTCTGGGAAACGACGCTCGATCCGAACGTCCGCTCGCTGCTGCAGGTCAGGGTGAACGATGCGACCGATGCCGATGGTCTCTTCTCACGCCTGATGGGCGACGAAGTTGAACCGCGCCGCGAGTTCATCCAGGATAACGCGCTGAGCGTCGCCAACCTCGACATCTGAGGTTTAGGCTTCATAAAACAAGAAAGCGGCGGCCTGGGTAGGGCCGCCGCTTTTCGTTTGTCCAGCTCGAAAAATGTTTCACGTGAATCTTTTCTGTGGATAGGGATTCACGTGAAACAATTTCGAGAGATCGCCGGCGCTCAGGGCTCTCCGGTAAATTTTCCTTCGAAGGCGATTTCCGAAACCGGCTTGCGCTTGTTTGGAAACTCCCGCTCGGCAAGGTCGTCGGGAAGCGTGCTCCGGTCCGCGATGCGGCCGATCGCAGCCGCTGCCTCGGCCCGGTAACCTTCCGGAATGCCAAGCACTTCGACGGCCCTTTCCTTGTCGAAACCCTCCATGCCGTGCGCGTGATAACCGAGTTTCATCGCCTGGCAGATCACCGAGAACCAGGCAGCCCCCGTATCGTAGGAATGGGTGTAAGCGAGCCGGTGCTCGCCATTGCTTGCCACGCGATAGGTCTTCGAGACGACGATCATCAGCGCTGCCGCGTTCCGCGCCCAGCGCTGGTTACCCGGCGAAAGAATATCGACAAGCACCGGAAAAAAAGGCGTCCCACGCAGTGCATAGATGAAACGCCAAGGCTGGTTGTTGCCGGAGGAGGGCGCCCAGTGAGCGGCATCGAGGATCGTCAGCATGGTCGCCTGATCGATCGTCTCCTCGGTAAACGCCCGCGGCGACCAGCGGTCGAGGAAAAATGTATCGATCGGAAACTCCGAGTCGCGAGTGTTGCTGCTGGTCATGGGCATTCTCCGAAATTGCAGGTCGTGAGGAGGTTTAACATTAACAATAGGCCCGGTGACCTGGTTGGCAACAGACTTCTGGTTGGCTGAAAACGGGGGTGACAAGCCGGGGCGCATGTTTCATAAACCTCCTCGATTAAATGGAGGACCATGTTTTGAAACTGATGCGCATTGGTGAGCCGGGCCATGAAAAGCCGGCACTTTTTGACAACAAGGGCAAGATCCGCGATCTGTCCGGCCATGTAGCCGACATTGCCGGACCTGCGATTTCCCCGGAAGGCCTTGCCAGGATCGCCGCTCTCGATCCGGAAAGCCTGCCCGAACTGCAACCGACCCGCATCGGCGCCTGCGTCGCCGGCACCGGGAAGTTCATCTGCATCGGCCTCAACTATTCCGACCACGCCGCCGAAACCGGCGCGACCGTGCCGCCGGAGCCGATCATCTTCATGAAGGCGACCTCCGCCATCGTCGGCCCGAACGACGACGTGGTCATCCCGCGTGGTTCTGAGAAGACCGACTGGGAAGTCGAGCTCGGGGTGGTCATCGGCAAGACCGCGAAATATGTCCCGGAAGCTGATGCGATGGATTATGTCGCCGGCTACTGCCTGACCAACGACGTTTCCGAACGCGCCTTCCAGAGCGAGCGCTCGGGCCAGTGGACCAAGGGCAAGTCCTGCGACACCTTCGGCCCGATCGGCCCCTGGCTCGTCACCAAGGACGAAATCGCCGATCCGCAGAACCTCGGCATGTGGCTCACGGTCAATGGCGAGAAGATGCAGAACGGATCCACGAAGACGATGGTCTACGGCGTTCGTTATCTCGTCTCTTACCTCAGCCAGTTCATGTCGCTGCATCCGGGCGACATCATCTCGACCGGCACGCCTCCGGGCGTCGGCCTCGGCATGAAGCCGCAGCGCTTCCTGAAACCCGGCGAAGTCGTCGAACTCGGCATCGACGGCCTCGGCACCCAGCGCCAGACCTTCGTTGCTGACGTCTAAATAATAGGAGGACTCATGCCCGCCGGCGGGCATGAGTCCTTAACCAGGCTTGGAAGGTGGAACTTTAAGGCTTACATGTCATTCTCAAGACAGCAGAATGATCTGCCGCCCCGCCTTTCTCTTGGCCAATTCAGCCGGTATTCCCCATAATGTTGCATCGCAATAGAAAAGTGCTTGCCTATCCTCACACTGCTCCTGAACCGATCGGTTCGATGTCCCTGTCGAATGCGCTGTCGGAAATCACGAAAGGTAGCACGTCGATGTTCTATCAGTTCTACGAGATGAACCACGCCGCAATGGCTCCCGTCCGCGCCGCCGCGGATGCCATGCACTTCTTCTATTCCAATCCGCTCAATCCGTTTTCCCACACCACGATGGGCCGCACGCTGTCCGCCAGCCTCGAAGTCTTCGAGCGCGTCACGCGCCGTTACGGCAAGCCGGCCTTCGATCTCCCCTTCACGACTGTCGATGGTGAGACCGTCGCGGTAACGGAAGAGATCGTCTGGACCAAGCCTTTCTGCAATCTCCTGCATTTCCGCCGCGATCTGCCCACCGGCCGTGCCCCGGATCAGAAGATCCTGATCGTCGCACCGATGTCCGGCCACTATGCGACGCTGCTGCGCGGCACCGTGGAAGCGCTGCTGCCGAGCGCCGATGTCTACATCACGGATTGGATCGACGCCCGCATGGTGCCGATCACCGACGGCCGCTTCGATCTCGACGACTATATCGACTACATCATCGAGATGCTGCATGCGATCGGCCCCGGCGCCCATGTCATCGGGGTCTGCCAGCCTTCCGTCCCGGTGCTGGCTGCCGTGGCGGTGATGGAATCGCAGCGCGACCAGATGGTTCCGGCCTCAATGATCCTGATGGGCGGTCCGATCGACACCCGCATCAACCCGACCGCCGTCAACAAGCTTGCGGAAGAACATCCGATCGAGTGGTTCCGCGATAACGTCATCATGAACGTGCCGTGGCCGCATACGGGTTTCATGCGCCGCGTCTATCCGGGCTTCCTGCAATTGTCCGGCTTCATGTCGATGAACCTTGACCGCCATGTCAGCGCCCACAAGGAATTTTTCCAGCACCTCGTCAAGAACGACGGCGAGTCTGCCGAGAAGCATCGCGAGTTCTACGATGAATATCTGGCGGTCATGGACCTCACCGAGGAGTTCTACCTCCAGACGGTCGACACGGTCTTCATCAAGCATTCACTGCCGAAGGGCGAGATGATGCACCGGAATGTACCGGTCGATACCAAGCTCATCCGTCAGGTGGCGCTTCTGACCGTCGAGGGCGAGAACGACGATATTTCCGGTCTCGGCCAGACCAATGCGGCGCAGACCATCTGCCCCAATATCCCCGATGACATGCGCCTGCATTACATGCAGCCGGATGTCGGCCATTACGGCGTGTTCAACGGCTCGCGTTTCCGCCGCGAGATCGCGCCTCGCATCGTTGCCTTCACCCAGAAACATGCCAGGTCTGTGGTCAAGAAGACTCCGGTCAAGCGGGTCATCAAGGGTGGCAAGGCCGGCTAGTCCCGTCGCGTCTTCGAATTCTGGTTTATATTTCAGCATCTTCTTGAATTTAATGATCCGTCTTCTTGAAGGCGGATCATGGGCTCACCAAATCGAATTCAGTCGGGCTGGCATGTGGCCACCCGCTGAAACATCAGGGTGTGACCAATGAACCAGTCAGCATTGATTCGTCCGGAGTGGACGCCGGCTACCATCGCGCTCATGGTGCTCGGTTTCGTCGTTTTCTGGCCGCTCGGCCTTGCCATGCTCGCCTATATTCTCTTCGGGGAGAGGCTCCGCGGCTTCAAGCGTGATGCCAACCACCGCGCCGACCGGATGTTCGCCGGCTGCCGTCGGGCGAAGTCCCGCTACAACACGCATTTCACCACTGGCAACGTCGCCTTTGACGACTGGCGCAAGACCGAGATCGACCGGATCGAGGAAGAGCGCCGCAAGCTGGATGAGATGCGCGAAGAATTCGACAACTATGTCCGCGAGCTTCGCCGCGCCAAGGACCAGGAAGAATTCGACCGCTTCATGCGCGAGCGGCAGAACCGTTCCTCCGGTCAGAACCCGGTTGTCGATCTCTGATCCTCCCAGGGATTCACGTGAAACGTGATGGGAAGCCGGCGTCGTTTAGACGCCGGCTTTCTTATGGAAAGGAATCGGCTAGAAAGGGTCCATGTTCGCGCTTCTGAAAAAGCCAGTCCGCTCCAAGCCGAAACCGCTCGAAACGGTGAAGCGGACCCTTGATGTCGGTGATCGGGCGATGCCGCTGACAATCAGGGAAAACCGCCGCGCCACCCGCATCACGCTCAGGATCGAACCCGGCGGCCGTGCGCTCAATCTTACGGTGCCAGCGGGTCTGCTGAAGCGCGAGATCGATGATTTCCTCGACCGTCACCAGGGCTGGCTTCTCACCAAGCTTGCTAAATTTTCGGCCGATAACCCGATCCGATCAGGCGGCCGCATTGCCTTTCGCGGCGTGCCCCATCGGATCGAACATACCGGCACGCTGCGCGGCCTCACCGAAGCGGTGCTGATCGATGGCGAACCGGTGCTGCGGGTCAGTGGTCTTGAGGATCACATGGGACGCCGGCTCTCTGCCTTCTTCAAGAAGGAAGCGCGCAAGGATCTCGAAGTGCTGGTCGCCCGCCACGCCGCCGCCATCCGCAAGCCGATCAAGTCAGTCTCCATGAAGGATACCCGCAGCCGCTGGGGATCCTGCTCCTGGGATGGAAACTTAAGCTTTTCCTGGCGCATCGTCATGGCTCCGCCTCTGATCATCGACTATCTCGCCGCCCATGAAGTGGCGCACCTGAAAGAGATGAACCACGGCCCGAAATTCTGGGCCCTGTGCCGAGAGCTCTGCCCGCGCATGGAAGAGGCCCGAAAATGGCTGAAACAGCATGGGTCCCAACTACATGCGATTGATTTCGAGTGACGAAGAAGGAAGCGCGAAAGGCGGTCGGCAGCGGCGGACGTGGCACCCCCCTCTGCCCTGCCGGGCATCTCCCCCTCAAGGGGGGAGATTGGCTGGGAGCCTGCTCACAGTCCTCCATTTAGCGTCATATTTTTCGCGGCGGCATTTTGGAGGCGGGGAGCGTGCCGCTTGTGATCTCCCCACCTGAGGGGGAGATGCCCGGCAGGGCAGAGGGGGGTGCTTAGGCAAATCAGTCGCTTGAGAAACAAAATCACAAAAATCGGCCCTCTTTCATCCCCGCCCACCAAGCCCATGCCTACAATCTACCCGTCCCGTTTCGGCTACACCGGCCCGCATAACCGGCGAGACGGGACCGGTGCCCTGGTGGTCTGCCGTCATGCAGGCGGATTGCCAGGGGCTGCGCAGAAAATGGTCTCCCTCTCGCCCTGAGGCGGGGCGTGCGTGTGTCGCACACAACCCGGTATGGCATTCCGCAAGGACGCAAGACCATACCGCCGCAGAGGGACCGGAGTTGCGCGGAAAAACACACCGAACGGGGCACGTCGCGTGTCATTATTAAATTTCAATTCGAGGCACACGACGTGTCCCGGCCGATCCTCGGGGAGAACCCGAAGACGAAAATAACCAGGATCGCCAAGGGGTCACTCCGTCTGCTATGATTTGCCTCGACTCCGGCGGAATTTCATGCCACTCCGCACCTCATGAAACCTGATATCAAGATTTGCGGGTTGAAAACCCCCGAGGCTGTTGATCGCGCCGTGGCGCGGGGCGCCTCGCATATCGGCTTCATCTTTTTCGCCAAGAGCCCGCGTTATGTGGAACCGGACCTGGCCGGAGACCTCGCCGATCGAGTCCGCGGGCGGGTGAAGCTCGTCGCGGTGACCGTTAATGCCGACGACGAGGAGCTCGACGACATCGTCTCGATGGTGCGGCCGGACATCCTGCAACTGCATGGCAATGAGAGCCCGGAACGGGTTCTGCAGGTAAAAGCGCTTTTCGGTCTGCCGGTCATGAAGGCATTTTCCGTGAAGGAAGCTGGCGATCTCGACCGGATCGATCCTTATATCGGCGTTGCCGATCGCTTTCTTTTCGATGCCAAAGCGCCCGCCGGATCCGAATTGCCCGGTGGCAACGGCATTTCCTTCGACTGGAGCCTGATGGCTTCCCTTGACGAGGGCGTGGATTACATGCTTTCGGGAGGATTGAACAAGGATAATGCCGTTATTGCCCTCAAATCGACGCGGGCAAGCGGTATCGACTTATCGTCCGGCGTGGAAAGCGCGCCGGGCATCAAGGACCTTGGAATGATCGATGCCTTTTTCGATGCCGTCGCAGAGGCGGGTCGAAAGGGCGCGTGAGGGAGTAGAGAGTGAACGAGACGCCACAACCCAATTCGTTCCGTGCCGGCCCCGATGAGGATGGCCGTTTCGGTATTTTCGGCGGGCGCTTTGTCGCCGAAACGCTGATGCCGCTGATCCTGGATCTCCAGGGCGAATGGGAAAAGGCGAAGAACGATCCCTCCTTCCAGAAGGAACTGGCTGATCTCGGCGCCCATTATATCGGTCGCCCGAGCCCGCTTTATTTCGCCGAGCGCCTGACCGAACATCTCGGCGGCGCCAAGATCTATTTCAAGCGCGAAGAGCTGAACCACACCGGTTCGCACAAGATCAATAATTGCATCGGCCAGATCCTGCTCGCCAAGCGCATGGGCAAGACCCGCATCATCGCCGAGACCGGCGCCGGACAGCATGGCGTCGCGTCGGCGACCGTTGCCGCCCGCTTCGGTTTCCCCTGCGTCGTCTACATGGGCGCCACCGACGTTCAGCGCCAGGCGCCGAACGTTTTCCGCATGAAGCTCCTCGGTGCTGAAGTCCGTCCGGTGACCGCCGGTCACGGCACGCTGAAGGACGCCATGAACGAGGCGCTGCGCGACTGGGTCACCAATGTCGACGACACCTATTACCTGATCGGCACCGCCGCCGGCCCGCATCCCTATCCGGAAATGGTCCGCGACTTCCAGTCGGTGATCGGCACCGAAGCCCGTGCCCAGTTGCTCGAAGCCGAAGGCAGGCTGCCGGATGTCGTCATCGCCGCCGTTGGCGGCGGTTCGAACGCGATCGGCATCTTCCATCCGTTCCTGGACGACAAAAGCGTTCAGATCGTCGGCGTCGAAGCCGGCGGCCGTGGCCTCCAGGGCGTCGATCATTGCGCCTCGATCACTGCCGGATCGCCGGGCGTCCTGCATGGAAACCGCACCTATCTGCTGCAGGATGGCGATGGCCAGATCCTCGAAGGCCATTCGATTTCGGCCGGCCTCGATTACCCGGGCATCGGTCCGGAACATAGCTGGCTGCATTCCATCGGCCGCGCCGAATACGTGCCGATCATGGACGACGAGGCGCTCGACGCCTTCCAGATGCTGACCCGTCTCGAAGGCATCATCCCGGCGCTGGAGCCGAGCCACGCGCTCGCCGAAGTGATCAAGCGCGCCCCGAAGATGGGCAAGGACGAAATCATCCTGATGAATCTGTCGGGCCGTGGAGACAAGGACATCTTCACCGTCGGCAAGATTCTCGGCATGGAGCTTTGATATGACCGCTCGTATGGACAAACGTTTCGCGGCCCTGAAGGCCGAGGGTCGCCCCGCGCTGATCACCTATATCATGGGCGGTGATCCGGATTTCGAGACCTCGCTCGGCATCATGAAGGCATTGCCTGATGCCGGTGCCGATCTCATCGAGCTCGGCATGCCGTTTTCCGATCCGATGGCCGATGGCCCGGCGGTCCAGATGGCCGGTCAGCGCGCCCTCAAGGGCGGCCAGACGCTCGCAAAGACGCTCAAGCTTGCGGCCACTTTCCGCGAAACCGATACCGAAACGCCGATCGTGATGATGGGTTACTACAACCCGATCTATGTCTACGGCGTCGAGAGATTCCTCGATGACGTGATTGCGTCGGGCATCGACGGCCTGATCGTCGTCGATCTGCCGCCGGAAATGGATGACGAGCTTTGCATCCCGGCACTGGCCAAGGGCGTCAATTTCATCCGCCTCGCCACCCCGACCACCGACGACAAGCGCCTTCCGGCCGTTCTCAAGAACACGTCGGGTTTCGTCTATTACGTCTCGATGAACGGCATTACCGGATCGGCCCTTCCGGATCCGTCGCTGATCGGCGGAGCCGTCAAGCGCATCAAGGGCCACACGGCTCTGCCGGTCTGCGTCGGTTTCGGCGTCAAGACCGCGGATCACGCCAAGGCAATCGGCGCTGCGGCGGATGGCGTCGTTGTCGGTTCGGCAATCGTTAGCCAGATCGCCGGCAGCCTCACCAAGGATGGCAAGGCTGGTCCGGATACCGTCGCTGCGGTCGCAACCCTGGTTCGCGGCCTTGCAACCGGCGTGCGCGCTGCCCGCCTTGTTGCCGCCGAATAGTTTCCCACATTAGGCTTCAGTTAATCGGGAGTACGCCAAGTGAACTGGATCACCAATTACGTCCGGCCGCGCATCAACTCCATGCTCGGTCGTCCCAACCGGGACGTTCCGGAAAATCTCTGGATCAAGTGCCCGGAAACCGGCGAGATGGTCTTTCATAAGGACCTGGAAGAGAACAAGTGGGTCATCCCCGCTTCCGGCTTCCACATGAAGATGCCGGCCAAGGCCCGCCTCGTCGATCTTTTCGACGGCGGTGTCTTCGAGGCGTTGCCGCAGCCGAAGGTCGCCCAGGATCCGCTGAAATTCCGCGATTCCAAGCGTTATGCCGATCGCCTGAAGGATAGTCGCGTCAAGACCGAGCAGGAAGATACGATTCTCGCCGGCCTCGGCGAGGTCCAGGGCCTGAAGCTGGTCGCCATCGTGCATGAATTCAACTTCATCGGCGGTTCGCTCGGCATGGCGGCCGGCGAGGCGATTGTCCGGGCTTGCGAACGGGCTCTCACCGAAAAATGCCCGCTGGTGATCTTCCCGGCCTCCGGCGGCGCTCGCATGCAGGAAGGCATCCTGTCGCTGATGCAGCTTCCGCGCACCACGGTTGCGGTCGACATGCTGAAGGAAGCGGGCCTGCCCTATATCGTCGTGCTCACCAACCCGACGACCGGCGGTGTCACCGCCTCCTACGCCATGCTGGGTGATGTCCATATTGCCGAGCCCGGCGCCGAAATCGGCTTTGCCGGCAAGCGCGTCATCGAACAGACGCTGCGCGAAAAGCTGCCTGAAGGCTTCCAGACGTCGGAATACCTGCTGGAGCATGGCATGGTCGATATGGTGGTAAAGCGCCACGAGATTCCATCGACACTGGCCAAGATCCTGAAGATGCTGACGAAACAGCCTGTTCAGGAAGTGCTTCCGGCGCCCATCGCGCTCAGCGCCTGACCGAGAGAGAGCATCGAGAGCCGGAGCGGCGGGATGACCACCATGAACGAGCCCGTTGTGAGCGAGGCCGAGCGGGAAATTGAACGACTGATGACCCTTCATCCGAAGGGTTTCGATCTTTCGCTCGACAGGATCACCCGCCTGCTCGAAATACTCGGCAATCCGCACAGGAAGCTGCCGAGAGTCATCCACGTGGCTGGCACCAACGGCAAGGGCTCCGTGACGGCCTTCTGCCGTGCCCTGCTCGAGGCAGGCGGTTATGCGACGCATGTCCACACGTCGCCGCATCTCGTCCACTGGCATGAACGCTATCGGATCGGCGTCAAGGGCGGCCGCAGCCGGATCGTCGGCGACGAGATGCTGGCGGATGCGTTACGACGCATCGCGGCGGCCAATAACGGCCAGATGATCACCGTCTTCGAAATTCTGACCGCCGCCACCTTCCTCCTGTTCTCCGAACAGCCCGGCGATGCGGTGATCCTCGAAGTCGGCCTCGGGGGTCGCTTCGATGCCACCAACGTCATTTCAGATCCTGCGGTTTCGGTCATCATGCCGATCTCGCTCGACCACCAGGCCTATCTCGGCGACCGCGTCGAACTGATCGCCGCCGAAAAGGCGGGGATCATGAAGCGCGGCCGTCCCGTCGTCATCGGCCATCAGGAATTCGAAGCGGCCCGTGATGTACTGGTTTCGACTGCAGAACGGCTCGGCTGTCCGACCGCCGTTTATGGCCAGGAATTTTCGGCCCATGAGGAATTCGGCCGGCTGATCTATCAGGACGAGTTCGGTCTTGCCGACCTGCCTTTGCCACGCCTGCCGGGGCGTCACCAATACGCCAATGCCGCCGCCGCCATCCGCGCCGTCAAGGCTGCCGGTTTTACCGTCACCGAAGCGATGATGGAAAAGGCGATGGCGACGGTCGAATGGCCGGCCCGCCTCCAGAAGCTGACCGAAGGCAAACTGCTGCAATATGCGCCCGAGGGTTCTGAAATCTGGCTGGACGGCGGGCACAATCCCGGCGCCGGCGAGGTGATCGCCGAGGCGATGGCATCCTTCGAGGAGCGCCAGGCTCGGCCGCTTTACATCATTGCCGGCATGATCAACACCAAGGACCCGATCGGCTATTTCCGTGCCTTTGCCGATATCGCAGAACACGTCTTCACCGTGCGCATCCGCGGCAGCGAATCGGGGCTCGATCCGGTGGTTCTAGCCCATGCCGCATTCGATGCGGGCCTGGTGGCCGAGCCCGCCGGCTCCGCGGCAGAGGCGCTGCAGGAAATCACCCGCCGCCAGGTGCCGGGCGCTCCGCCGCCGCGCATCCTGATCGGCGGCTCCCTTTATTTCGCCGGCAATGTACTGGCCGACAACGGCACCCCGCCGACCTGACCGGGAAGGGCGAGACCGACATAGAAAAAGCCCGGCTGCAGGGAGCAGCCAGGCTTTTTTATGCGGGCATGCGACTGGAAGTTAGGCGGCGCTGGAAATCCAGGCCGAAAGGGCGGTCTTCGGAGCGGCGCCAACCTTGATGTCGGCCACTTCGCCACCCTTGAACATGGCAAGCGTCGGGATCGAACGCACGCCGAACTGGGCAGCCAGTTCAGGATTTTCGTCGATATTCAGCTTTACGACCTTCACCTTGCCGGCGAGCTCGTTCGAAATTTCTTCGAGGCTCGGGCCGATCATTTTGCAGGGGCCGCACCATTCAGCCCAGAAATCCACGATCACCGGCTCGGCTGCATCGAGGACTTCGGCCTGAAAGTTGCTGTTATCGACTTTAACGGTAGCCATAGGGCTCTCCTTCACGATTCTCTGTTGCTGTAAATGTGAGCTTCCCGCTCAAAGTTTTCAATGGCCGCTATCTCACTTTGTTTTGAGTTCCGCAAGCGAGCGTGACAGCAGTTCCGCCGGCAGCGTAACCACTTGCGCCGACTCGGTATAGACCAGCACGCATTCGAAACTTTTCGCCGGATAAAGCGGCCGCAGGATTTCGCAATAGATGGCAAGCTGCGCCCGATGCGACAGCGGCACGTCCTCCAACGTTTTCGGCGGCACGCGATTGGTCTTGTAGTCGAGGATGATCACCCGGTTCTCGGTCACCACCAGCCGGTCGATGCGGCCGGAGATCGCGTAATCGCGGCCTTCCAGCGCCAGTGTGCCCATGATCGAGACTTCCGACTGGCTGCGCTCGGAAAACACCGGCCCGAGTTCGGCGTGCGACAGCACCGACATGACGCTGGCGACGAGCTTTTCGCGCTCCGCCACCGGCCAGAAACGGGCGGCGCGGTCGGCATAACGACGGGCGGCAGAGGCACGTTCGGCCTCGGGGAAATCCGTCAGCATCTGCAGCATGCGGTGGACCAGCTTGCCCTTCTGGAGCGCCAGTCCAGCACTGTCCTTCTGATCGGCAAACAGCGGCGAAGTGACGATCAGATCATCCGCATCGTCATCGATCATCGTGCCGGCGCCGGAAGGGCTGAGCGGCCGCGGCAGGATCTTTTGCGCCGGCAGGGGGCGGGAGAGGCTTGCTGGAAGCGGCCTTCTGTCCGCTGCCGCGGCCTCCTTGTGCGCAGTCTTCGGTGCCTGGCCGGGAGCGGCCGGCAGGCGCCACCTGAAACCGCCCCATTGGTCGTCGGAACCCTGAAACTCCGCCGGGCTGCAATGGTGTTCGTCGGCGGCGAGCGCCTTCGAGATCATCGACTGCCAGGTATCCGGATTGTCGATCTTGCCGCGATAACCGCAGACGATCAGCCGGTCGGCGGCCCGTGTCATCCCAACGTAAAGCAGCCGCCGATATTCCTCCTCGGTCGAAGTCCTGATCCGATCGTCATCGGCCGATGTCATCGCATTGGTCAGCATCTTGCCGGGCACCCAGGCGGGTACATTCTCGCCGGCGATCCGAAGCAGCCGGAATTTCGGCACATGCGAGGAGATGAACGCCTTCGAGCCGCTGTCGACGAGGAACACCACCGGCGCCTCCAGGCCCTTGGAAGCGTGCACGGTCATGATCCGCACCTCGTTGCGACCGCCGTCCTGTTCGCGCTTCACCTCCGGCGATTCGATCTCGAGCGTCGAGATGAAGGCCTGCAGTCCCGGCAATCCATTTGTCTCGTGGTCGAGCGCGAAGGTCAGGAACTCGTCGAGAATATCGCCGGCCTCGGTACCAAGCCGGCCAAGGAATTTCCGCCGCCCGCCCTGCGCGCCGAGAATCCGGGCAAACAGATCGTGCGGGCTGAGCTGCCGCGAGAGGCTGAGAAGATGCTGGAGCCTGTCCGCTGCATCGCGGAAGCGTAGTGGTTGTTCTTCGCTCAACCGGTTGAGCTGTGCCCAGGCGCTGGTGTTCTCCGCCCGCCGCGCCGCGATTTCGAAGACGTCCTCTTCCGAGAGATTGAAGAGCGGGCTTTTGAGCAGCGCCGCCAGCGAAAGGTCGTCCTGCGGCAAAAGCAGGAAACGACCAAGCGCCAGGAGATCCTGCACGGCGATATGGCTCGTCAGCCGCAACCGATCGGCGCCGGCGACGGGAATATTGTCGCGGCGTTTCAGCGCCCGGGTCAGCGCGTTGACGAAAGCATCTCGCTTGCGGACCAGAACGAGGATATCGCCGGCCTCGATCGGCCGCTCGACGCCCTTTTCGATGATCGTTTCCTTGCCGATCATCTCTTCGATCCGGTTGGCGATCCGGCCCGCGAGAATGGCGGACGGCGCCTTGTCGGGCGTCGAATCGAACGGCGCGGTCCAGTCCTCCTCCTGTTCGGCGACTTCCGGCACAACGACGTCCCAGAGATCGACAGCGCCCGGGTGGCCGATCCGGTTGGAGCGGTGCTGCACCGGTTCGCCCAGCGCGCTGAGGCCTCGAAAATTCTCCTCCAGGGAAAACACCTGGTCGACGGCAGCGAGCACATCGGCCGTGGAGCGGAAGGAGAGGGGTAGCCGCACCGAGTGGAAGGCCTGGTCGCTGGCCCGCACCCGTTTTTCCGTCTCGCTGCGTTCTTCCGCAAACCGCTCCGGCCGGGCGCCTTGGAAGGAATAGATCGACTGCTTTTCGTCGCCGACGGCAAAGATGGTGCGGCGGGTCTCGCGGGCGCTGGCACCGGAATAGAAATCCTCCGCCAGCGACTTGATCACCGTCCACTGGATCGGGCTGGTGTCCTGCGCTTCGTCGACGAGGATGTGGTCGATGCCCTGGTCGAGCTTGTAATGCACCCAGGCGCCGACGCCATCGCGGGTTAGAAGATCGGCGGTGCGGGCGATCAGGTCCTCGAAATCGAGCAGGCTGCGCTGTTTCTTCAGGTCCTCGTAATCGTCGTTGAGGCGTTGCGCCAACGTCAGCGCCGCCTTGGTGGCGAGGAACATCCGGATCAGCCGCAGCCGGTCGCGACAAGCGAAGATGTGGGCACGGGCAGCGGCGATCGCATCGGCAAGTTCCGGCGCCGTCGTCGTCATCGCCTTGGCGATCAGCGAACTGTCGGCTTTCGGCTTGCCCTCACGAGTGAGAAAGATCTGGTCGAGATGCTGGGCCCGCTTCAGGACGTCCGGCTCCTTGGCGACCAGCCGAAGGCCGTAAGCGACCTCCGTGACCTTCTGCCCGCCCTTCTGGTCGGCAAGCGCCAGATAAAGATCGAGCGTCAGGCCGGAAAGTCCGGGCAGGGGCCAGTAACCGGCAGCGATACTGTCTTCCGTGTCGGCTGGCCCAAGCCCCAGGGCGCGCTTCAGTTCGACGCCGATGCCGCCATGGCGCTCCGCATGGGCGATGAAACGGCGGATCGCGGTGCGGTTGGCGATGATGTCGCCGAGCAGCGTTTCGAGCCCGAATTCGTCGCCGAGATCCAGCACATGGGCAAAGGCTTCGGCCAGCACCGGGTCTTCTTCCGCCGAGGTCGCCGTCAGTAGCGAGCGTCGTGCGTCGGCAAGCAGGGCGGAGGCGGCGCGGTCGTCGAGCACCGAAAAATGCCCGGCGACATTGGCTTCGAGCGGAAACTGGTGCAGCAGCGCCTCGCAGAAGGCGTGGATAGTCTGGATCTTCAACCCGCCCGGCGTTTCCAGAGCCTTGGCGAACAGCCGCCGCGCTTCGGCAAGTTTCAGCGAATCCGGCTCAGCACCTTCGATGCTGGCGATCCGCTTGCGCAGCTCGCCGTCCGAAAGCACCGTCCATTCCGAAAGCCGCTGGAAGACGCGGTTCGACATTTCCGAGGCCGCGGCCTTCGTGTAGGTGAGGCAGAGAATCGACGAAGGCCGGCAGCCGGCGAGCAGCAGCCGGATGACCCGCTGGGTCAGCACATGCGTCTTGCCGGAGCCGGCATTGGCCGAAACCCAGGCGGAACTTATGGGATCGGATGCGAGCGATTGCTGCACCGTCGTCCAGTCGATCCACTTGATCGGATCGTCGCCCTCGGGAGCCAGGTCACTCATCGGTTTCCGCCTCCTCGTCGTCGGCCGTCGACCATTCGGCCACGCGCGCGAGATGGTCGTATTCGCCGCCGAAATCATTCTGCGCCATCGGCACGAGCCGCGATGCGAAGCCGGCTTCGCCATTGCGCAGCGTGATCACGAACCGGGTCAGCTGTTCGAGCGATTCGTCCGCCAGATCGACCGCGGATTTCGGCTGCCGCTTGGCCGTCGCGCTCGAACCCTCGTTGTTGACCTTGTCTTCGCGGAACCGGTCGCCGGGACGCAGCCGGACATAAAGCAGCTGGTCGGGCGTCAACGGACCCGCATCCTTGAACGCTCCGGCCCGAAGCGCCGCTGCCTCAAGCCCGAGCTGCGGATCGAGCAGTGCCCGCGCCTGGGAAACGGAAGGGCTGAGGCCCGTCTTGTAGTCGACGATGTCCGCAAGGCCCGAACCTTTGATGTCGATTCGGTCGGCGATCCCGGTAACGCGGATGCCGGCGGGCTCCAGCTCCCAGCCGGCACCGACTTCCGTCATCGTCCTGCGGATATCCGGCGCGCGCTCGACTTCCCAATCCAGGAAGGCGCGGGCGACTTCGACAAAACGGGGCCGCCAGACGCGGTCGATATGGGTTGGCAGCTGTTCGGCGTCGAACAATTCCTCCGTGATCCGGCGCATCGCCTCCCTTGCGGCAGGCGTACCGGGTTTATGGCCTTCGCGGGTATAACGGTCGATGATCGCGTGATAGAGCGTGCCGCGTTCGGAGGCGCCGGGATCTCGGTTGAACGGATCGAGCGGATCGAGTTTCAGGATGCGGCGGGCATAGATCGAATACGGGTCACGGCGCAGGCGCCCGACCTCGCTGAAGGAATACTTTACCGGCTGCAGATCCGCCGGCGGCTTCGGGGCCGGGCGTCTGGCGACCGGCTGGTTTTCGCCGGCATCGATCATCGAAGCCCAATCGCGGTATTGATGGCCGCGTATCCGGAGCTCGTCCGCAAACTGCCGTCCACCTAAGGCCAGCAGCCTTTGCAGCCAGCGCGAGGCGACCGTCGGCGTCGATCCCTGCCGCATCGAGCGCGAGAGGATCAGATGCCGAGTGCCGCAGGCCATTTCGAAATCGTGGGCAAGCTGGCCGATCCGCCGTTCCGGTGGTTCCAGGCCCATATCGGTCTTCATCGTGCGGGACAGGAACGGGTTGTTGACCGTCTGGCCCGGCCAGGACCCTTCGTTGAGCCCGCCGAGGATCATCGTATCGACGCTCTGCAGCCGGGCTTCGAGAGTACCGAAGATGAAGATGCGCGGATGGCTCAGCGAACGGGGCTTTACCGCCTCGCCTGTTGTCAGCGCCATGACGATGTCGATCCATTGCGGACCATCCGCCTCCATCTGTCCGTCGGTATCGATGACTTCGGAGAGCAGCCCTGCCAGCCTTTCGCCGGCTTCTCCAGACCAGAGCGCCGCGAGGTCTCGCCGTTCATCGATGCAGATCGCTTCAAGTGCGCGGCCGGTGCGATCGGCCCATTCGGATAGCGTGAGTTTTGCCGTAAGGCCGCGCCCATCCGGCCGGCGGCGGACGAGGGCGGAGGCGAGCGGCTCGACCGCTTTCGCCAGCCGATGCGCAAGATCGCGCGCCTTGCCGGCGGCATCGGTCGGCAGCGATAGCCGCCAGTGCGGCGCGTGCCTGTCTTCGAGCTGGCTGGCCAATTGGGTTTCGAGCAGAGGTTCCAGCGCGGAAATGTCCATGTCGCCGAGACCACCGCGTAGCGCCAGGATTTCGAGCGCTTCGACGGCGGATCGCAGGTCCGTTGCCGGCAGGCCGAGGCGCATCAGCGGGTGTTTGATCAGCGCGACGATCGCCACCGGGTCGCCCGGCCGAAGCGTTGCTTCGAGCAGAAGCTGGGCGAGTGTGCCCTGTGGCGTACCGGACAGCGGCGAACCGGCGGAATCGTCGGCAAGCAGGCCGAAGCGCGAAAGTTCGGCGGTCACCCGGCGGGCAAGCGCTCGATCAGGCGTGATCAGCGCGGCCTGGCTCTCGCCACCGTTTTTGCCGGGCTGTTCGAGCGCCAGCCGAAGCGCCATGGCGATTGCGACAGCCTCCTCGCGTTCGTTCGAGGCTTCGATCAGCGAGACATCGGCAAAAGCCTGGGTAAGGAGAGCGGGATCCGCGTCGTCCCGCCAGGTGCTCCAGCGGTCGGTCGCCTTGGCGGGCACCAGCGCCTGGGAGAGCGCTTCGGCGCGGAAGGCGAGATCGCCCGGAACTTCGCCGAGCACTGCCACGTCTTCCCGCGTCACGCCGAGCTTCTTGAGCAGCCGTGACAGGCCGAACTGCGAATGGCTGCGGCTGGCGGGTTCGGGTTTGCCGTCAAAGGCTTCTTCGCCGATCATCGCCCACTGATCCGCTGGCATCGAGAGGTCGAGCCCCGGCAGAACGACGGTACCGTTCGGAAGGTTGGTGATCGCGGCGATCAGGTCGGCAGCGGCCGGCACGGAGCCGGTCGAACCCGCGACGATCACCGGTCCCTTGTGATCCCTGGACGAAATCCGCCGCGCCTCGCCGCGCAGGATCGACGCCTGATGTTTTGCCGGCGAAGAACGGCGCAGTTCTTCCAGCCGCAGCGGCCAGAAGGCGCTGGCGATCGATAGGAACTCGGCGGTCAGCTGCCACCAGAGCGCATGTTCGCCGGTATCGAGTTTTTTGAGATCGGCCCAGTCGCGTTCCTCGGTCTCGACCGCGTCGATGAGCTCGGCGAGCGCCCGGGCGAGCCAGATGGCATCGGCGGGACTTGCCGGCGCGACGAGCGGCGATTCCGAATGCACGTCGAGCACGATCTTTGGGAGCTGGTTGCGCCACGCAAGAATCAGCCGGCCAAGTTCGAGCAGGCGCGCGGTGCCGCCGATCGGCAGCGCCAGGTCCATCTCCTCAGGTGCTACGAGATCGAAATAACCGCTGTCGTCGTCGGTTTCGCCGAGCGGCCGGATGACCGGCAGGATCGCCGATCGGCCGCCGAGCAGATCGACGAATTCCGAGCGTAGCACGCGGGCCGAACGGCGCGTCGGCACATAGATGGTCACGTCGGCGAGCGAAAGCGGATCGGCCGGATCGTAACGAAAAGTCTCGTTGAGCCGGCCGTCGCAGAGTGTCTGCGCCACGGTCTTGAGGAACGGCGCTCCGGCGGGGATCGAAAACACCCGCTTCTTGCCGGATAACGTGGTCATGCCTCCACCGGATAACGCGCGATCACCGCTTCGGCTTCCGGCAGCGCTTCCGGCGTGCCGACGGTGATCCAGTGGCCGTCGAGCATAGTTCCATAGAGCCGGCCGCGGGCGATCGCCTTGTCGAAATAGATATTGATGTTGAAAGCATCGGACGGTGCGTCATCCAGAAAGGACGGGCTCATCGCAAAAGCGCCGGCATAAACGACCGGGTTGGCCGGATCGTCCCGGTAGCGCCTCAACCGGCCATCCGCATCCATGCCGAAATCGTTGATGCCGTTGTGCCCGGTCGTGTTGTCGATATCGACGCAGAGCATCGCTATGTCCATGCGCCCCGGATCGAAGAACTCCGCCAGGTGCTGCAGGTTGGTCGGCTTGCCCGGTGTCTCGCCGATCCAGAAGAGGTCGGCGTTCATGACGAAAACCGTGCTGCGATCGAGAAGCTTCAGTCCCTTCACGATGCCGCCGCCATTGTTCATCAGCGCGTCGCGCTCGTCGGAGATCAGGATTTCGAGGCCCTTGTAAGCTTCGAGATGCGCCGCCATCTGGTCGGCGAAGTGATGTACATTGACGACCGCGCGCTCGACACCGGCTTCCTTTAGCGAATCCAGCACATAGTCGATCATCGGCTTGCCGGCGACCGGCACCAGCGGCTTCGGCATCGTGTTGGTGATCGGCCGCATACGGGTGCCGAGCCCTGCGGCAAGCACCATCGCCTGTTTGATGGGGGCTCGTTGAATGGTCATCGGCAACCGTAATTATGATTCGGGCAGTTCTATTCCAGCCCGACGGCACCAATCGCGCAAGGGGGCGAGCACATCGTGGCTCAGCGCCGTCGCGAGATGGCGGAGCGTCCGCGGCATGTGCTTCAGATAGCCCGGCTTGCCATCCCGCTGCAAGAGCCGCACCCAAAGGCCGGCGAGTTTGCAGTTGCGCTGCGCCGCCATGATCGCCCAAGCCTTGAGGAAGGTCGGCTCGTCGAAGGCTCCGAGCGCACGGCGAAGCGTCACGTAATCCAGCATCAACTGATCGGCAAGCGCCTTCGGGATATCCACCCGTGCGTCTTGAACGATAGAGGCGAGGTCGTAGGCGGTCGGGCCGATCATCGCATCCTGGAAGTCGATCAGGCCGACGCGTCGCACGCCCGATTCATGCGGCCGCCAGATGATGTTGGGCGAATGGAAATCGCGCAGCAGCAGGTTCTTCTCGACACCGTCAAGCTCGCGGATCAGATTGTCCCAGATCGCCAGATATTCCTGCCGTTCTTCGTCAGTCGCCGGCGTGCCGCGTTTCCACGGCAGGTGCCAGTCAACGAGGAGCCGCGCCTCCATCTTCATGGCCGTCGGGTCGAAATCGGGAATATGGTGGATGTGGCCGTCGCCAACCGGCAGGTCCTGGCGCATCTCGTGGCTGTGCAGGAAGGCAAGGCACACGATGCTTTCGCGGTAGCGTTCCTCGACAGGATTGCCGTCTTCGTCGACGGCTCCCTCCTCGCCAAGATTTTCGATCAGCAGGATGCCCTGGTCGTAATCCACATGCAGCACTTCCGGCGCCGCAAGTCCCAGTTCGCGCAGGTATTCGTCGATCGCCACGAAGGGGTAGGGGTCTTCCGCCAGATGCGCGACCTTGGGATAGGGCTTTCCGTCGAGAACCGGCGGGCCTTGCGCCGGGCGCGGCCAGTCCATCAGGATCAGCGTTTCGCCGTTTGCGATTTTTACGCTCTCATAGGCGCGGGTCGAGGCGTCGCCGGTGAGGAAACGCCGCCGGGCGCCGGGGTAACCGTGGCTGTCGAGAAATTCCCGGATCGCCAGCACGCGGCGAATGCGCTGCATCTGCGCCTCCGGTGCCGTGATCGTCGCGGTCCGGCCGCTGCCGCTCTGTTCGAGCTTGAGCTGAATGCGGGCCTGCGGCAGCAACGCGTCGGCGACTTCCGGCCATTCCACCAGGCAGATGCCGTTTGAGAGCGCCTCGTCGAAACCAAGCTCATCCAGTTCGGAGGAATCGCCCAGCCGATAAAGGTCGAAATGCGAGACCGGAATGCGCAGCTCGTAGCTCTGCACCAGCGTGAATGTCGGGCTCGGCACTTCAAGCTCGTCTTCATCCGCCAGCGCCCGCAAAAAGGCCCGGGCGAAGGTCGATTTGCCAGCGCCGAGATCGCCGGAAAGAGCGATCCAGTCGCCCTTCTTCAGCGCCAATGCGAGGTCTTCGCCGAGGCGGATCGTTTCAGCCTCGTCGGCAAGCGTCAGGGTAAGAGCTGCCTCACCACTCATTCGGCGGCGACGGACCGCGCCGTCGTGCCGCTCGGAATGCGGCACGTAACCGTGGTTCCCTGGCCAGGCTTGCTGTCGATCGCGACATCGCCGTGATGCAGTGTCACGAAGCTCTCGACGATCGAAAGGCCGAGACCCGCTCCACTGCGCTTGCCGCCTTTGGCATTGGCCGAGAACCGGTCGAACACGGTCTTCAGGATATCTTCCGGAATGCCCGGGCCCTTGTCGGTCACGGAGAAGAACACGTCGCTATGGGTGCGCCAGCAGTTGAGCGTGATGGCGGAGCCTTCTGGCGCGAAATTGGTGGCATTGGTGAGCAGCTTGATGAGAATCTGCTTCAGCCGCTGCTGGTCGGCAACGATGGTGCCGAGCCCGGCCGGCGCAGTGATCGCCAGCGCCACGCCATTTTCGTGCAGGCGATCTGCGATCTGCATCGCTACGTCGTCGAGCAGGTCGTCTATCGCCATTTCCGAATAGTTGAGCTGCATGATACCGGCATCGACGGTCGCCAGATCGAGGATGTCGTTGACGATCGTCAGAAGAACCGACGAGGATGTCGAGATATGGTCGATATATTCCGACTGGCGCTCGTTCAGCGTACCGATGCCCGGTGTCTTCAGGAGGTCGGTGAAGCCGATGATATTGGTCAGCGGCGAGCGCAGTTCGTAGGAGACGTGCTGGACGAAATCGTTCTTGAGCTCGTCGGCCTTCTGCAGCGCCTCGTTCTTCTCCTTGAGCGCCCGTTCCGCCCTGGCACTCGCCGTCATGTCGACGAAGGTCAGCATCGTCTGGGCGTTGGGCAGCGGCGTCACGGCATAATCGAGGATCAGGCCGGAATAGAGCTCGAACGTGCCCTGCAACGAGGGGCGCTCGTCATCGAAATTGGTCAGCATCTGGCCGAAGCGGCGCCAGCCGTCCGGCTTGTCGTAGGATGGCGAGCAGGCGGTCTCGATCGCCTTGATATGCGTGCCCGGCTTGGATTCTTCGGCGGTGATGCCCCAGAGCGCCCGGAAGGCCGGGTTTGACAGGCGGATGCGTCCGTCCGGTCCGAAGACGGCGACACCTTCGGACAAATGGTCGATCGTTTCGCCCTGGACCTGGACCAGCGTGTTGTAACGGGTCTCGAGATCCACCTGTTCGGTAAGGTTCTCGAACACCCAGGTGGCGCCGCCCTGCGGATGCGCGGTTGCGATGACGCGCAGCGTCTGGCCGTTCGGCAGATGCCATAGGTCGGTCTGCGTATCCGGCGACTGGTAGACGGAAAGCGCCGTTTCCTTCCAGCTCCGCCAGCTCAGCTGTTCCGGCAGCTTGCCGTCGCTTCTGAGCTTGTCGAGCAGCTCGCTGTTGTCCGGCCTCTGGTCGAGGAAGGGAAGCGTGAAACCCCAGAGCTGCACGAAGGCCTGATTGTAGAACTGCAGCCGGCGGTCGCCGTCGAAGATAGCGACGGGCGTTGCCAGGTGGTCGAGCGTTTCCGCGTGGCTCTTCAGGGTGCGCTTGAGTTCCTCGCGCACCGCTTCCACTTCGGAAACGTCGATCGCAATGCCTGTGGAACCGCCCGGCACGACGACGTCGACAACGTCGAACATCGTGCGATTGCCGTGCACCACGGTGGAAATCCGGTCGTGGAAAGGCGAGGTGGAGGTCGCTGCCGCCCTGATCTTTTCGCGGGCGATCGAACCCAGAACCTCGCGGCCGTCCTCGATCGCCTGGGCCGGGGTCGAAGCCTCCACGGCATCGCCATAGGCATGGTTGACCCAGGTCAGCTTGCCGTGTGAATCGCGACGCCAGACCGGCTGCTCGATGGCGTCGAGCAGCGAATGGAACAGCATGATCGAGTTGGTCAGCCGCTCGCGCTCGATCTTGAGCTCAGCGAGTTCGGCGCGCAGATTGTTGAGTGCGATGAAACGGACGAAGGCCTTGCCGCCCGAAACGCGCCCCTGCACTTCCAGGATTTCGTCCCGGTTGGTTTCTACCACCATGTCGAAGGAGCGGGCTTCCACCCGCAGGAGTTCGATCGATTTCTCGAGTTCGCTGGCGGAACTGCCGCGCATCCAGCGGCCGAAGGCGAGAAACTCGCGGTCCTGCTGCGGCGCTCCGGTTTCCACCGGCAGCTGGCCGAGGAATTCAGGCTTGGAGGAGCCGCTTTCCCACACGACGATCCGGCGGTTCTTGTCGGCAATCAGGGCCTCGAACTTGGAAATCCGCTGCTGTGCGTCGGAAAGGGCACTGCGCATTTCCTGCGTTTCGGCTTCCATATTGCCGCGCTGGCGCACCAGCCAGATGGCGGAAAACAGGGCGGCTCCGAGGGCGCCCATCACCAGCGACGAAACGATGACCTCCGTCGAGGAAAACAGGCGGACGGCGGCGTCACCCGATTGCTGCGCAAGCGCCGCGGTCGCGAGCCCGGAAAGGGCGGTGCCCGAGAGAAAGGCGCTGCCGAACAGCGCCAGGCGGCGAAGCCTGCCGACGATTGCATTGCCGTCTGGAGATCCGAAACCGGAACGCCCCGCAAAGGGACGCAAGGCTGGAGCTTCCGCTCCGCCGCAAAGGGGATCGGCCCGTTCTGACGAGCTCATTTTTCTTACCGACATATCCGGTCTGTCTCCGTCCAATTGCCGCTCATCGACAAGACATACCACTCCGTGCCTTGCCCGTAGCCGGACGGCTCCCAATCAGATGGTGGGAGCGCGACGATGTCCGAAAACCGCTGGCGGCTTTCGGCATCACGCTCCAGGGAAGGCGCGAATCAAGTTCTAAAACAATACTTGCTTAGGGAATCGCCGGGAAGGGATGCGCCCAAAAAAGAAGCCGCAGCCTTTGTCAAGGCTGCGGCTACCATATCTTGTGGATTAACCGGCTATTGATTAATAGCGGTAGTGTTCAGCCTTGAACGGGCCGGTCTGCGAGACGCCAATATAGGCGGCCTGCTCGTCGGAGAGTTCCGTCAGCTTCACGCCGAGCTTGGCGAGATGCAGGCGGGCGACCTTCTCGTCGAGGTGCTTCGGCAGGATGTAGACGTCGTTCTTGTACTCGCCCTGCTTGGTGAAAAGCTCGATCTGGGCCAGCGTCTGGTTGGTGAACGAGGCCGACATCACGAAGGACGGATGGCCGGTAGCGTTGCCGAGGTTGAGCAGGCGGCCTTCCGACAGAAGGATGATGCGGTTGCCCTTGGGGAACTCGATCATGTCGACCTGCGGCTTGACGTTGGTCCACTTGAGGTTCTTCAGCGCCGCGACCTGGATTTCGTTGTCGAAGTGGCCGATATTGCCGACGATCGCCATGTCCTTCATCGCACGCATGTGGTCGATGCGGATGACGTCCTTGTTGCCGGTCGTGGTGATGAAGATGTCGGCGCTGTCGACGACGTCTTCGAGGATGACGACTTCGAAGCCGTCCATGGCAGCCTGCAGGGCGCAGATCGGGTCGACTTCGGTGACCTTGACGCGGGCGCCGGCGCCGGCGAGCGAAGCGGCAGAACCCTTGCCGACGTCACCGTAACCGCAGACCACGGCGACCTTGCCGGCCATCATCACGTCGGTGCCGCGGCGGATGCCGTCGACCAGCGATTCCTTGCAGCCGTATTTGTTGTCGAACTTCGATTTGGTGACCGAGTCGTTGACGTTGATCGCCGGGAAGGGCAGCAGGCCCTTCTTGGACAGTTCGTAAAGGCGATGAACGCCCGTCGTGGTTTCCTCGGTAACGCCCTTGATCGCGTCGCGCTGCTTGGTGAACCAGCCGGGTGAAGCCTTGAGGCGCTTCTTGATCTGCGCGATGAGGATTTCTTCTTCTTCCGAAGTCGGGTTCGAAAGAACGTCTTCGCCGGCTTCGGCGCGGGCGCCGGTGAGGATGTACATGGTGGCGTCGCCGCCGTCATCGAGGATCATGTTGGAGAGGCCGCCATCGGCCCACTGGAAGATCTTGTCGGTGTAATCCCAGTATTCCGTCAGAGATTCGCCCTTGACGGCGAAGACCGGAATGCCGGCGGCAGCGATTGCCGCAGCAGCATGGTCCTGGGTCGAGAAGATGTTGCAGGACGCCCAGCGGATTTCTGCACCGAGGTGCTGAAGGGTCTCGATCAGAACGGCCGTCTGGATGGTCATGTGGAGCGAACCCGAGATGCGGGCGCCCTTCAACGGCTTCGTTGTGCCGAATTCTTCGCGGCACGACATCAGGCCCGGCATTTCGGTTTCTGCGATGTCGAGCTCCTTGCGGCCGTAGGCGGCAAGATTGATATCCGCGACGACGTAATCCTTCTCAGTGCTCATAAAGCTCTCCATGTTCGGTGGTGCCTTCTCCGGCGGGATACCGACGGACGTGGCAAGACCCGCCTTGGCAGACGGAAACTGGCCAGCGGTTTAGCAGGCTTCCTACAAACTGGCAACGGGATATAAAGAGGTCTTTATATGTTTATGTCATCGGGAGGTTAAATCGCGGCTCTGTCAGGCTTCTTCGCCGAACTTGTTGGCGACGAGCTGTTCGAGCGCATCCAGCGCTTCTTCGGCCTGATTTCCTTCCGCTGAGACTTCGATCGTGCAGCCGGTGCTGGCGGCCAGCATCATCAGGCCCATGATCGACGTGCCACCGACGCTTGTTCCGTCCTTGGAGACGGTGATCTGCGCATCGAAACTTTCCACCATCTGCACGAATTTGGCAGAGGCACGAGCATGCAGACCACGCTTGTTGACGATCAGGAATTCACGGGGAGAGGGGGATGACATCCGGTCTGGGTTCTCATTTGCCGCTGAGGACGCGGCTTGCGACATTGATATATTTACGACCGGCCTCGGAGGCTTCGATGAGCGCCTTGTCCATGTTGTTGTCGCTGCGTACGCCGGCAAGTTTGATCAGCATCGGCAGGTTCATACCGGCAATGACTTCGATCCGACCGCTTTCCATGACGGAAATGGAAAGGTTGGAGGGGGTGCCGCCGAACATGTCCGTCAGGATGATGACACCATGACCTTCATCGGCATTGGTAACGGCATCGACGATATCCTGCCGCCGCTGATCCATGTCGTCCTCTGGACCGATCGATACGGTTTCGATGAATTTCTGAGGTCCGACGACATGCTCGACCGCATGACGAAATTCCTCAGCCAGCTTGCCATGGGTGACAAGCACTAGTCCGATCATGAAAACTGCCCCCTGCTATGGAAACTCGGCGCCATTATCGCATTGCAATAAAGCGGTCCAGCGGTGGGATGCCATCTTGTCCAAGTAGATTCGAAGTTCAAGTCAAAAAATCAGGCTGCCGGATGATGAAAACGGCATCTCGCCGTGAAAATCCGGCGTAAAGGCCGCCAGAACGGCCAGCGGATCAGGTGCGCCGCGCCATATCCGGACAAGCGGAAGGATACCCACACCGGGGATCTGGAAACGTTCGTTCTCCGGTGGAAGCCTTTCGCTTTCCGGCAGCGAAACGACATCCACCGCCAGATCCAGCGTCGCCACGGAGACGCTTTCCACATGGGCGATGCCGCTGCCGCGCAGTTCGATAAGGCCGGCGATCGCTTCCGGCCGGGTGGCGAGCAGATGATTGCCGTGGCGCGAGACGAGCACCTGATCGTCGGCGACAAGAGCCGCGAAAGCGCCTTGGCGCCGGGCAGCTGCGATGCAGGAGAAGGCGAGCATCGACTTGCCGCTGCCGGACGGACCGGTAAAGAGCACGCCCCTGGTGCCGATGACGATCGCGGTCGCATGGATGTTGACCGGCGCCGGGCTCATTGAATTTCGCCGCCCGGCAGCGACAGCGTGAAGCGGGCGCCGGTGGTGGCACCCGTCTTGGCGTCGTACAGGTTTTCCGCCTTCAGCGAGCCGCCATGGGCCTCGGCGATCTGCCGGCTGATCGACAGGCCAAGGCCGGAATTCTGGCCGAAACTCTCGCCGTCCGGCCGGTCCGTGTAGAACCGTTCGAAGATGCGGTCGATATCCTCCGCCTGGATGCCAGGCCCGTTGTCCTCCACGGTCACGATGACACGATCCTTGGAGTGAGACAGCCGGATGGCGACGCGGCCGCCCTTTTCGGGCACGAAGGATCGCGCGTTCTCGATGAGGTTGGTGATGATCTGCCCAAGGCGCAGATCATGGCCGTTGACCAGGAAGGCGGACCTGTTGCCGGCCTTGTTGTCGGTCGTCAGGCTGATTTCCACCGGCTTGCGGCCGGTGCGAATCTGCCGGGAAATATCGACGAGATTGCCGAGCAGGTTTTCCATGTCGACGGGCGTGGAATCCGATCGGGCGAGTTCGGCGTCCAGCCGCGAGGCGTCGGAAATGTCGCTGATCAGGCGATCCAGACGGCGCACGTCGTGGAAAATGACTTCCGTCAGCCGCTGTTTGGACTCTTCGGTTTTGGCGAGCGGCAGGGTCTCGACGGCGCTGCGAAGCGAAGTCAGCGGGTTCTTGAGCTCGTGGCTCACATCCGCCGCGAAACTCTCGATCGCATCGATGCGGTCATAGAGCGCGTTGGTCATCTCGCGAAGCGCGATGGAAAGATTGCCGATTTCGTCCTGGCGATAGGAGAAGTCCGGGATCTCCTCGCGCTGCTTGGCGCCGCGCCGCACCCGGATCGCAGCCGCCGCCAGCCGCCGCATCGGATTGGCGATGGTCGAAGACAGCAGCAGCGACAGGAGGATGTTGACGAGCGTCGCGACGCCGAAGACGCGCATGATCGCCAACCGTTCCGCATGCACAATCTTGTCGATGTCGCCTGCCTGGGTCGACAGCAGAAGCACGCCGAGCACGGCACGGAAACGCTGCACGGGTACGGCGACGGAGACGATCAGCTCGCCGCGCTCTGTGACCCGCACCAGCGCGCCGCGCACGCCGGTCAGCGCGTTCATGACTTCCGGATAGATCGAGCCGTCGCCACCCGGCGCTTCCTTGTAGACCGGCAGGTTGCCCGGCTGCAGCAGGCGGTTGATCAGCCCTGCGAACCAGTCGCTCCAGGTCTGCGATTCGTTTTCCACCGGCGGCAGGTCGAAACGCAGCACCTGGCCCCGCGAATAGAGATGGCGGGAATCGAGCAGCAGGTTGGCGTCGGCATCGAAGATCCGGGCGCGGGTGCGGGTCGGCGAAATGAGGCGTCTGAGGACCGGCGCAACGCGCTCGGGATCGATCGGGAAATCCAGGTCCTCGTCGTTCGGCACCGGCGTAATGCTCTGGCCAGCCTGCAGTTCGAGGAGTTTCTGGGGGTCGATGGTAATCGAGTTGGTATCGACCGAGGCGGAGGCGGAAATCGCGCCGGCGATGATCTCGCCCTGCGTCAGCAGGCTCTCGACGCGGGCATCGATCAGGCCCTCGCGGAACTGGTTGAGATAGAGAATGCCGGCGACCAGCACCACCGTTGCAGCGATGTTGAAGAACAGGATGCGGCGGGTGAGGCTCGAAAACACCGCATGGCCGAACACTCGCCGAATGAGCGTGAAAGGGCGCGACCAGAACCGCCGCGGCGCACGTCGTGTCCCAGCTTTCTCCATTCGGATCATATTGCTATCAAATGTTTGATCTGCCACCGCAGTCCTTCCACCGGGCCAGCTTAACGCTGGTCCGGCCGTGGCCTCAAGTTAACCTTTCGCAAGGGTCAAGCGGCCTCACGGAATCGATAACCCACGCCATAAAGGGTTTCGATCATATCGAAGTCGTTGTCGACCATCTTGAACTTCTTGCGCAGCCGCTTGATGTGGCTGTCGATGGTACGGTCGTCCACATAGACCTGCTCGTCATAGGCGGCATCCATCAGCGCATCGCGGCTTTTGACGACGCCGGGCCGCTGGGCCAGAGAATGCAGGATCAGGAACTCGGTCACCGTCAGCGTCACCGGTTCACCCTTCCAGGTGCAGGTATGGCGCTCCTGGTCCATGACAAGCTGGCCGCGTTCGAGCGTGCGGGCGGCCTGCTGATCGGCTGCTGTCTTGGCCCCGGCACCGCCGGCGGCTTGTGCCTCGCGGCTGCCGGCGCGTCGCAGGATCGCCTTCACCCGCTCCACCAGCAGACGCTGCGAGAACGGCTTGGTGATGAAGTCGTCGGCGCCCATCTTCAGCCCGAACAACTCGTCGATCTCTTCATCCTTGGAGGTGAGGAAGATCACCGGCAGGTCGGATTTCTGCCGCAGGCGGCGCAGCAGTTCCATGCCGTCCATGCGCGGCATCTTGATATCGAAGATCGCCAGCTGCGGAGGGCGGGCGATCAGCCCGTCGAGCGCGGAAGCGCCATCCGTATAGGTTTCGACCTTGTATCCTTCTGCCTCGAGTGCAATCGAAACCGACGTCAGGATATTGCGGTCGTCATCTACGAGCGCGATTGTTTGCATGCTCTCCATCTCCGTCATCTATGCGCATCTCCTGGAATTCACCCCAGCCAGGCGGCATCAGCCGACGCGCTTCTTGAGTATAAAGGTGGAACAAATTGTGGCAAAGATAAAGAGGCCGCTGACGATCGTGCGTTTTGGCAATGAGACTTAAGATAGCGCGGATGCGGATTGAAACGGTTATTAAACCGATTTAAAGAGGAATAAAATTTTTTAAATCGATTAAATAATTGATATTATTAAAGAATTTGCAAGCAGCCTCTTGCCCTTTTAGAAATCTGTCATTAATTTCGCGTCAGTTCCCACGGCAAGCTGAAGGAGTGCGCGCATGGAGGAGTTTGGACTTCACAACCCGTCCAAGGGTTTAGCGGCGATCGGTCTCGGCGGTGTATCGCGTGTTTATTACAATTCGTCCGAGGTTGAACTCTACGAAGAAGCAATCCGCCGCGGTGAAGCCGATCTGACGATCGACGGCGCACTCCGCGCCGTCACCGGCCAGCACACTGGTCGCTCCCCGAAGGACAAGTTCATCGTCCGCGATGCCGGCACCGAGAGCCGTGTCTGGTGGGGTGCCGACAACAAGCCCATGAAACCGGAACACTTCGAAGTCCTGAAGAAGGACATGCTCGCCCATGCCGCCGGCAAGACGCTGTTCGTCCAGGATCTGGTCGGCGGCGCCGATGCCGAATATGCCCTTCCGACCCGTGTCGTCAGCGAATTCGCCTGGCACGCTCTCTTCATCCGCAATCTTCTGATCCGCCCGGATCGCGCCACGCTCGAAAGCTTCGAAGAGAAGCTGACGATCATCAACCTGCCAAGCTTCAAGGCGGATCCCGCCCGCCACGGCTGCCGCACGGAGACGGTGATCGCCTGCGATTTCACCAATGGCGTCATCCTTGTCGGCGGCACCTCCTATGCCGGCGAAAACAAGAAGTCGGTCTTCTCCATCCTCAACTACTTCCTGCCGGAAGAAGGCGTCATGCCGATGCACTGCTCGGCCAATGTCGGTCCGAATGGCGATACCGCGCTGTTCTTCGGTCTGTCCGGCACCGGCAAGACTACGCTGTCGGCCGATCCGAAGCGGACGCTGATCGGTGACGACGAGCATGGCTGGGGCAAAAACGGCGTCTTCAATTTCGAAGGCGGCTGCTATGCCAAGGCCATCAATCTTTCGGCCGAAGCCGAGCCGGAAATCTATGCCGCGACCCGCCGTTTCGGCACGGTGATCGAAAACGTCGTGCTCGACGAGAACCGGGTTCCGGATTTCAACGACGATTCGCTGACCGAGAACACCCGTAGCGCCTATCCGCTGCATTTCATTCCGAATGCATCGAAGACCGGCGTGGCGCAGCAGCCGAAGTCGATCATCATGCTGACCGCCGATGCTTTCGGCGTCATGCCGCCGATCGCCAAGCTGACGCCCGAACAGGCGATGTACCACTTCCTCTCCGGCTACACCGCCAAGGTCGCCGGCACGGAAAAGGGTGTCACCGAGCCGGAAGCGACGTTCTCGACCTGCTTCGGTGGGCCGTTCATGCCCCGTCATCCGGCCGAATACGGCAACCTGCTCAAGGAATTGATTGCCCGTCACGGGGTCGATTGCTGGCTCGTCAACACCGGCTGGACCGGCGGCGCTTACGGCGTTGGCCGCCGTATGCCGATCAAGGCGACTCGCGCTCTCTTAAGCGCTGCGCTCGACGGCAGCCTCAAGAACGCCGAGTTCCGCATCGACCCGAACTTCGGTTTTGCGGTGCCGGTCGCCGTTGAAGGCGTCGACAATGCGATCCTCGATCCCCGCTCGACCTGGGCGGACGGCGCCGCGTTCGACGCCTATGCCAAGAAGCTCGTCTCGATGTTCATCCAGAACTTCGGGCAGTACGAAGACCACGTCGACAGCAAGGTGAGAAGCGCCGCTCCGGTCATGCTTGCCGCTGCCGAGTAATCTTTGAAGGATTCACGTGAAACCGCCGGCCCGGGATAACACCCTGGGCCGGCGGTTTTCTTTTTGCCGGCTTTGTGGGAAAGATGCGGGCCTGCCGCATGTCGCCCGAACGTGGGTGCCGGTTCCGGACAACGGCATGCGCCCAAGAACAAAGACCAGAGACCCATGGCCAGCAATCCCCTTGTCATCAACAACCGCATCACCATCGCCGGATGGGAACTGACGGAACAATTCGTGTTGGCGGGCGGGCCGGGCGGCCAGAACGTCAACAAGGTCTCGACGGCCGTCCAGCTTTTCTACGACATCGTCAACACGCCGTCCCTGCCGGAGCGGGTGAAGGAAAACGCCATCAAGCTCGCCGGAAAACGGGTGTCGAAGGATGGCGTGCTGATGATAGAAGCGAACCGGTTCCGCAGCCAGGAGCGCAACCGCGAAGACGCGCGCGAGCGGCTGAAGGAACTGATCCTCAAGGCTGCCGAACCACCGCCGCCGCCGCGCAAGAAAACCAAGCCTACCAAGGGTTCGGTGGAGCGCCGGCTGAAGGAAAAATCCGGCCGCTCGGACGTCAAGAAGATGCGCGGCCGGCCAAGCGGCGACTGAGAGCGGAGACTGATCTTTGGCGACGCTTGCGAATGGCATCAGGCACCTTCCCGGCTATTTCGATCGATTAGCGCAGGAGCATCTGGTCGAACTGATACGAGACGTCGTAGCCGAGGCGCCGCTCTATACGCCGGAAATGCCCGGCACCGGCAAACCCATGTCGGTGCGCATGACCAATTGCGGCTCGCTCGGTTGGGTAACGGACAAGGACCAAGGATATCGCTACCAGTCCTTCCACCCGATGACGAAAAAGCCGTGGCCAGCGATGCCACGAGAACTGCTCGATCTCTGGGAAAAGCTCGGCGACTATTCGAAGCCGCCGGAAGCCTGCCTCATCAACTTCTATTCCGACGAAGCCAAGATGGGCCTGCATCAGGACCGGGACGAGAACGATTTGGCCGCCCCTGTTCTCTCCGTCTCGCTGGGCAATAGCTGCCTGTTCCGGGTCGGTGGCCGGAACCGCAAGGACCCGACCGGCTCTTTCCGGCTGGCGAGTGGAGATGTCGTTGTGCTAGGCGGAGAGGGGCGTCTCGCCTTCCACGGCGTCGATCGCATTTATCCCGGCACCTCGACGCTGCTGAAGAACGGCGGACGCATCAACCTGACGCTCCGCCGTGTGAATAGCTGACGATTTAATTCAATAGCCGGCGATCGACCGCCTACAGTTTCCGCAGTTCGACCGTTTCCACCAGATGATTACGGCCCTTGCGCAGGATGAGATCCGCCCGTGGCCTGGTCGGCAGAATGTTCTGCCGCAGGTTCTTCAGATTTATGTTTTCCCACAGCCCCTCGGCAACGGCGCGGGCCGCATCCGCATCGATCGCCGCGTATTTCTTGAAGAACGAGGTCGGATCGCGGAAGGCGGTCTGGCGCAGCTTCATGAAGCGCTGGACGTACCAGTTGTGGATCTGCTCTTCGTCGGCATCGATATAGATCGAGAAGTCGAAGAAGTCCGAAACGATCGGCACGATCTTGCCGTCGGCCGGCAGCGCCCGCGACTGGAGGACGTTGATGCCTTCGAAGATCAGGATGTCCGGCCGATCGACCAGCGAGTATTCGTCCGGCAAAACGTCGTAGGTGAGATGCGAGTAACGCGGCGCCTTGACGTTCGGTTCACCGGCCTTGATCGCCGACAGGAAGCGCAGGATGGAGCCGATATCGTAGCTTTCCGGAAACCCCTTGCGCTCCATCAGGTTTTCCCGGCTCAGCACGGCGTTCGGATAGAGGAAACCGTCGGTGGTGATGAGATCCACTTTCGGGCTCGACGGCCAGCGGGCGAGCAGTTCTTTCAGGATACGTGCGGTGGTCGATTTGCCGACCGCCACCGACCCGGCAATGCCGATGATGAAGGGCGTCTTGGTGATGTCGGAAAGGCTCAGGAAACGGTTTCGCTGCTGGAAGAGGCGTTGCGTCGCCTCCACATGCGTCGACAGCAGGCGCGACAGCGAGAGATAGATGCGCCGGACTTCATCGAGATCGATCGGGTCGTCCAGCGAACGCAACCTCTGCACCTCGTCGGCCGTGAGCGTCAGAGGCGTGTCTGCGCGGAACTTCGCCCATTCCTCCGCACTGAAGCGGTGATAGGGTGAATAATATTCCGCATTCGAGCCGGTTTCGAGCTCAGGCGTCTCGGCGGGCTGGGAAACGATGTTCATGATGTCGGCCGGCTTGCCTTTTCTTGAAGGCCGGACTGGCCGGTCCTTCGCTGGAGTTCGTCGAGCACATCCTGCAACGGTACCGCCGCAATATTCAAGACGACCAAAAGATGATAAAGAAGATCGGCGCTCTCTGCGGTGAGATTGTTCCGGTCCTGCTTGATCGCAGCGATCACCGTTTCGACCGCTTCCTCGCCAAGCTTCTTGGCGGCCTTTTCCTGGCCGGCGACAAAAAGCTTGGCCGTCCAGGATTCGTCTGGCGAAGCCTTCGCTCGCTCGGCGACGATCTTTTCGAGGTCGATCAGGGAAAATTCACTCATAACATTCTCTCCGACCGCTCAATCGAGCCGCATGGCGATGCCGTGCTCTGCCATATAGTGTTTTGCCTGACCGACCGTATAGGTCCCGAAGTGGAAAATCGATGCGGCCAGGACCGCCGTCGCGTGGCCCTGCTTGATGCCGGCGACCATGTCGTCCAGGCTTCCGACCCCGCCCGACGCGATGACCGGTGCCCTGACGCTGTCGGCGATCATCCGCGTCAGCTCCAGGTCGTAGCCGCTCTTGGTGCCGTCCCGGTCCATGGAGGTGACGAGCAGCTCGCCGGCGCCGCGGTCGACCATCTTGACGGCGAACTCGACGGCATCGATGCCGGTCGCGTTGCGGCCGCCATGCGTATAGATCTCCCAGGCGCTCAAATTGTCGCCACCGACGGCTTGGGAACGCCGCCGCTTGGCGTCGATCGACACGACGATGCACTGGTTGCCGAACTTGTCGGCGGCCTCAGCCACGAAGTCCGGATTGTTGACCGCCGCCGAGTTGATCGCGACCTTGTCGGCGCCGGCCAGCAGCAGCTTGCGGATATCGCCGACGGCACGCACGCCGCCGCCGACGGTGAGCGGCATGAAGCAATGGTCGGCCGTGCGGGCGACGACGTCGAAAATCGTCTCGCGATTGTCGGAGGAGGCGGTGATGTCGAGGAAGCAGAGTTCGTCGGCACCGGCGGCGTCATAAGCTTTTGCAGCCTCGACGGGATCGCCGGCATCGATGAGGTCGACGAAGTTGACGCCTTTCACGACGCGGCCGTCCTTGACGTCCAGGCAGGGGATGACGCGGGCTTTGAGGGTCATGCGGCACGTCCTTGTCTGGAGCGGATCAGGGCCAGCGCTTCGTGGGGATCGATGCGGCCGTCATACAGCGCCCGGCCGGAAATTGCGCCTTCGAGCCGGGCCGCATCCGGCTCCAGCATGCGGCTGATATCGTCGAGCGAGGCAAGTCCTCCCGATGCGATCACCGGAATGGAGACGGCATTGGCGAGTTCCAGCGTCGATGCCCAGTTGATGCCGGCCAGAATGCCGTCGCGGTCGATATCGGTATAGATGATCGCCGAAACGCCGGCGCCTTCGAATTTCTTCGCCAGCTCGATCACGCCGAGTTCGGACGCCTCCGCCCAGCCCTCGACCGCAACCTTGCCGCCCTTGGCGTCGATGCCGACGGCGACCTTGCCGGGAAACTGCCTGCAGGCCTCGATGACCAGCGCCGGATCGCGCACCGCGACGGTGCCGAGGATGACGCGGGTTAGCCCGCGGGCCAGCCAGTTTTCGATATGATCGAGTGTGCGAATGCCGCCGCCGAGCTGCACGGGGTTCTTGGTGGCCTTGAGGATCGCGTCGACGGCGGCGCCGTTGACGCTTGTCCCCGCGAAGGCACCGTTCAGGTCAACCACATGCAGCCACTCGAACCCCTGGTCCTCGAAAGCCCTGGCCTGGGCTGCGGGATCGGGGTTGTAGACGGTGGCCTGCTCCATGTCGCCGAGCTTGAGGCGCACGCACTGGCCGTCCTTCAGGTCGATTGCAGGAAAGAGAATCATGTCTTTAGGTTCCGTTGGCACAAAAGAAGAACAGATTCCATCTGTGAATGACGCGACTCTGCCGAGACTCCACGACGGAATCGAGTTAAGAGTCGATTCGCCAACACAAAAAGCCGGGATTCCGCCCCGGCTTTTTGCTTCCGAAGCAGTTGAGATGCCACGGAATAGGATAGTCCTACATGACGGCAAAAAGCACACAGCTGATACCCCGTCAAATCAAATCCGCTGATGGCTGGCATTTCTGGAATCCATCGGAGTTGTACAAAATGGCCTACTTTAGTGATGAAGATGCGATTGAAATCTGGAAGGCAAAATGGCGAGGCGAAGGGGTTCAGTCTCTCGTAGAACGTTACAAGGAAAGTCCCTTCCGCTTCTACGAAGTTTGGACTGAGGCCAAAAACCCCGGCACTCGCCTGATTGCTTTTGAGCAATTTAAGCACGAGGCACCTCACCTAGCGTTGCATGTTGATACTTCACCTCACACTCCCAAGAGGAAAGTCATCGTGCCGCCAGCTGCAAAACCTTCTTCGCAGTTGGATATGTTCGGCTAAGGTTTCCAGCTGAGAAAATTGGAAATAAGAGCCAGGCCGAGCGTCTGGCTCTTTTCCGGATGAAACTGAGAACCCGCCACGTTGTCGCGGCCGACGAACGCCGTCATCGACCCGCCGTATTCGGTGGTCGCGATCACGTCGCTGCGGTGCTTTGCCGCCAGATGGTAGGAATGCACGAAATAGGCGTGCAAGCCGTCCGGTCCGGTCGGAATTCCATCGAACAGCGGATGCGGGTGATGGATATCGAGTGTGTTCCAGCCGATCTGCGGGATCTTGAGGTTCGGATCACTCGGGGTCATTTCGACGACGTCGCCCTCGATCCAGCCGAATCCGTTGGTGATCGTCTTTTCAAGCCCCCGCGACGACATCAGCTGCATGCCGACGCAGATGCCGAGGAAAGGTCGGCCCTTGTGGTTGACGACGTCGAGGATGGCTTCCCGCATGCCCGGCACCGCCGTGAGGCCGGCGCTGCAATCCGCGTAGGCGCCGACTCCCGGCAGCACGATACGGTCGGCGGTGGCCACCGCATCGGCCTTGTCGGTGAGGTCGATCACGGCGTTGATGCCGGCTTCCCGGGCGGCCCTTTCAAAAGCCTTGGTCGCGGAACGGAGGTTGCCGGACCCGTAGTCGATGATTGCGACGCGCATCAGCGTCCTCCATGTTCGAAAAGGCCCATGTGTGGGGCCTGCCATCCGGCGGCGGGCGGCTTTGCCTGCTTTGCCCACTCGGCCGAGACCGGCATTGGTTGTTGTTCCGGCTGCGGCAGGCCGGAGAAATAGATCTCCTCGGCCGTACGCAGATCGTGAGCGGAAATCACCGTTTCCAGTGTCCAGCCGCGACGGATCAGCGCTTCGGAACGATAATGTCGGCCCTCGAGTGCCGTGAGCAGGCTGGTGGCGAAACCAAGCAGCAGGCCGGCGGTCCAGAAGCCAGGAACCTGCATCAGGATGCCGCTGCCGATCTGGATCAGCAGAACCACGATCCCGGCAACCCATAGCCTATGCCAGAATAGCCAGATCCACGGAAACAACAGCGCAAGCCAGGAAAACCCGTCCCGCAGAACGAGGGTCGACTGGAAATCCCTCTCGGGTCCGCTTCGCGGGTCATTGGGCGGTGTCAGAACGAGATAGCTTCTCAAGGATCGTCTCCTCAAGCAGTCAGACCAGCATTCCCTTGGTCGAAGGAACGCGATTGGCCTGCCGCGGGTCGATTTCAATGGCGGCGCGAAGTGCCCGCGCCACGGCTTTGAAGCAGGTCTCGGCGATATGATGGTTGTTGGCGCCGTAATGGTTCAGGACATGCAGCGTGATGCCGGCATTCTGCGCCAGCGCCTGAAAAAATTCCCGCACCAGTTCCGTATCGAACGTGCCGATCTTCGGCGCGCTGAATGCGACGTTCCAGACCAGGAACGGCCGGCCGGACACGTCGATGGCCGCCTTGGTCATCGTTTCGTCCATGGCAAGGTCGAGCGAGGCGTAGCGGGTGATGCCGCGACGGTCGCCGAGCGCCTTGGAGATCGCCTGGCCGATCGCGATACCCGTGTCTTCCACCGTGTGATGGTCGTCGATATGCAGATCGCCGGTGACCTCGATGTCCATGTCGATCAGCGAATGTCGCGAAAGCTGGTCCAGCATATGGTCGAAGAAGCCGACGCCCGTGGAAATCCTGGCCGCGCCGGTGCCGTCGAGATTGACGGAAACGGAAACGGAGGTTTCGTTGGTCTTGCGGACGATATTGCCCACGCGTGCGGTAGTCGTCTCACCCATCTGGGTCTGCTCCATGCGATCGATCAGCGCTCCCTTATCAGGCACGACGCCAAATATCCAGCAAAAGCAGGGCCGTGGCGGCGGCATTGCGTCATGAGATTGCATTCGCCCTGGACCGACTTACATAAATGCCCAACGGGGCGGAAATGCTCTGAAAACCAATGCCCGCGGGACGGGCCAACAGGTGCCTTATGACAACCATTATTACTGTTCGGAAAGGCGGCAAGGTCATCATGGCCGGCGACGGCCAGGTGAGCCTCGGCCAGACCGTGATGAAGGGCAATGCCCGCAAGGTGCGCCGCATCGGCAAGGGCGAAGTGATCGCCGGTTTCGCCGGCGCGACGGCCGATGCCTTTACGCTGCTCGACCGGCTTGAAAAGAAGCTCGAACAATATCCGGGCCAGCTGATGCGCGCCGCCGTCGAGCTTGCCAAGGACTGGCGCACGGACAAGTACCTGCGCAATCTCGAAGCGATGATGCTGGTCGCTGACAAATCGACGACACTGGCGGTTACCGGCAACGGTGACGTGCTGGAACCGGAGCACGGAACGATCGCGATCGGGTCGGGCGGCAACTATGCTTATGCCGCGGCGCGGGCGATGATGGATTCGGACAAGTCGGCCGAAGAGATCGCCCGGAAAGCGCTCGATATCGCTGCCGATATCTGTGTCTACACCAACCACAACCTGGTCATCGAATCGCTGGACGCCGATGGCTGACAGCGCCCCCCGCTACGCGTTTCGTGATGTCGCAGCAGAGGATTTTCCTCTGCTGGCGACGTGGCTCGCCGAGCCGCATATCGCGAAATGGTGGGGTGCGGTCGATGAGGAACTGGCCAGTATCGAACAGTCGATGACGAGCGTCGAAACCCGGCCGTTGATGGCGGAGTTGGCCGGCCGGCCGATCGCCTATCTCCAATATTACGATCCGCATCTTGAAGAGGGTCATCCCTATCAGGATCAGCCGAAAGGCACGCTCGGCATCGATATCTCGATCGGCCCTCCGGAGTTGGTCGGCATCGGCCATGGAAGCGCGATCATCCGCCAGCTCGTGGACGAGCTTTTCGAAAACGGCGCAAAAAGGATCGTCATCGATCCCGATCCGGAAAACGCCCAAGCGATCCGCGCCTACGAGAAGGCCGGCTTCCGCTACGTCGACACCAGGACATCCATATACGGTCCGGCCCATTTCATGGCGCTGGACGCAAGCCAAGAAACGGATTTGACATGAGCAACTTTTCACCCCGGGAAATCGTCTCCGAGCTGGATCGGCACATCATCGGCCAGCACGACGCTAAGCGTGCGGTGGCGATTGCGCTGCGCAACCGCTGGCGCCGTCACCAGCTCGACGAGAGCCTGCGCGACGAAGTGATGCCGAAGAACATCCTGATGATCGGCCCGACGGGCGTCGGCAAGACGGAGATATCGCGTCGCCTGGCGAAGCTCGCCGGCGCGCCCTTCATCAAGGTCGAAGCGACCAAATTCACCGAAGTCGGTTATGTCGGCCGCGACGTCGAGCAGATCATCCGCGATCTTGTCGAGATCGGCATCGGCCTCGTGCGCGACAAGATGCGCGCCGACGTGCAGGCGAAAGCCCATATGAGCGCCGAGGAACGGGTGCTCGACGCATTGGTCGGCGCCACGTCCTCGCCAGCCACCCGCGAAAGTTTCCGCAAGAAGCTGAGGGCCGGCGAGCTCGACGACAAGGAAATCGACATCGAGGTCACTGACACCGGCTCGGGCATGCCCGGCTTCGAAATCCCCGGCATGCCGGGCGCCAATATCGGCGTCTTGAACCTGTCGGAAATGTTCGGCAAGGCGATGGGCGGCCGCACCAAGAAGGTCCGTACCACCGTCAAGAAATCCTATGGCGAGCTGATCCGCGACGAATCCGACAAGCTGATCGACAACGAAGTCATCCAGCGCGAGGCCGTCCGCTCGGTCGAGAACGACGGCATCGTCTTCCTCGACGAGATCGACAAGATTGCCGCCCGTGACGGCGGTATGGGCGCCGGCGTGTCCCGCGAGGGCGTGCAGCGCGACTTGCTGCCGCTCGTCGAGGGCACGACGGTGTCGACCAAATACGGACCGGTGAAGACCGATCACATCCTGTTCATCGCTTCGGGCGCCTTCCACGTCTCCAAGCCCTCCGATCTTCTGCCGGAACTCCAGGGCCGCCTGCCGATCCGGGTCGAGCTGAGGCCGCTCACCAAGGAGGACTTCCGCCGCATCCTGACGGAAACCGAGGCGAGCCTTATCCGCCAGTACAAGGCGCTGATGGAAACGGAAGAGCTGACGCTCGATTTTACGCCCGACGCGATCGATGCGCTGGCGGATGTCGCCGTGCACCTCAATTCCTCGGTCGAGAATATCGGCGCCCGCCGGCTGCAGACCGTGATGGAACGGGTGCTTGACGAAATCTCGTTCAACGCGCCCGATCAGGGCGGAACCGCGGTGACGATCGATGCGGAATACGTCAAGAAGCATGTTGGCGATCTCGCCGCCGACACCGATCTGTCGCGCTACATTCTCTGAGCGGCAATCGTGGCAGCCGGGCAACGTCCGGCTGCTCATTTGCGGGCACTGACGGGATTTTGAACGCCCGTGTCTCGACACGGTCCTTGCGCCTCGCGTAAGGGAAGCGCGTTTTCATGGAAAATATCCGACGCTTGAGTGAGTCGGTCTGGAATGGCTTTAAGCATTCGGTGCCGGAGATCGGCATGGTCGAAGTCCTGGGACACGCAAATCTTGAAACGCATCCTTCTGGCCCTGATCCTTGTCGTCGCGACATCCGTGGCTTCTTCCGCGCTTGCAGGCGGCCTCACGATGGTTCCCGAAGGAAATCGTCACGCGGAACAGCCGAAGGTTCCGGGCGCCTCGGTGCGCCGGACGCGCGCCGGCCGTACCACCTTCGACGACAAATACGAGAAGATCCGCGACCTCTTGGCTTCCGACAAGAAGCTGATCGCCAAGATCAAGTCGACAGCCGCCGATTACGGCATCGATCCGATCCATATGATCGGCGCGATCGTCGGCGAACACACCTACAATGTCGATGCCTACGACCGGCTGCAGACCTATTACGTCAAGGCGGCCGCCTATGCCGGCAACAGCTTCCGTTTCGGTTACGGCGATGAGACCATCCAGCAGTTCCTCGACCGGCCGGAATTCGGCAAATGCGACGATTTCGCCGATTCCTATAAGCTCTGGACTTGCCGTGAAGGCGTCTGGGAAAAGAGCTTTCGCGGCCGCTCGGTCGGCGGCACCGCCTTTCCGGACAATCGTTTAAGTGCGGTCTTCTTCCAGCCCTTTTATGCCGGCCAGACCTTTGGCCTTGGCCAGGTCAATCCGCTGACGGCGCTGATGCTGTCGGACATGGTGGCCAGGAATTCCGGCTACCCGAAGCTCGACGAGAACAAGGCGGCTGCGGTTTATGACGCGATCATGGACCCGGATAAGTCGCTCGCCTATATGGCGGCCAATATCCGTCGCTCGATCGACGACTACAAGTCGATTGCAGGCATGGATATCTCCCGCAATCCCGGCATCACGGCGACGCTCTACAATACCGGCGGTTCGGCGCAGCGCGCCGCAGCACTTGCCGCCCGCGGTGGCCTGCCGGAGGAGAATTATTACGGCTGGCTGGTCAACGACAAGCTCGCCGAGTTGAAATCTCTCCTCTGACGGCGGATATTCCCTCCATAGGAAACCCCTGAGGAGGGCTCGTCCATGGACATCCGCCCCGAACCCTTCGTTCCGCCCGCACCTCCGCATCGGGATCGGCTGCTGAGCCCGATCGAGGTCATCTGGACTGCGCTCCGCAATCCGCTGGAGCTCTGGGGCAAGGTTTCCTACACGCTGCCCTGGCTCGAGACGAAGTTCTTCAAGGAACGGACGCTGATCGTCAATCATCCAGGCCTCATCCGGCACATTCTGGTGGACAATGTCAGCAATTACGTCATGTCCGAGATCCGCCAGCTCGTGCTTCGCCCGATCTTGCGGGACGGCCTGCTGACAGCGGAAGGCGAGGTCTGGAAACGCAGCCGCAAGGCGATGGCGCCGGTTTTCACGCCAAAACATTCCCGCGGTTTTGCCGGCCAGATGCTGAACCAGACCGAGGAGTTTTCGAGGAAATATGCCGAGGCTGGCGCCGATGGCGCGGTCCGCGATATTTCCGTCGACATGACGGAACTGACCTACGCCATCCTCGCGGAAACCCTGTTTTCCGGCGAGATCGCCGGAAACAAGGAAACGGTCGCGGACGATGTCGACCAGCTTCTGCATCGCATGGGCCGAATCGACCCGATGGACATGCTGCGCGCCCCGCCCTGGGTGCCGCGCGTCACCCGCATCGGCGGCAGGCGGATACTTGACAAGTTCCGGCGCGTGGTTGCCGAAACCATGCTTATGCGGCAGGAGCGGATACGCAAGCATCCGGACGACGTGCCGCAGGATTTCCTGACGCTGCTGCTTCAGCTGGCCGGTCCCGACGGGCTGACGATGGACGAGATCGAGGACAATATTCTCACCTTCATCGGCGCCGGCCATGAGACGACGGCCCGGGCGCTCGCCTGGACGCTCTATTGTGTGGCGGAGTCGCCGGCGGTGCGACAGACCATGGAAGAAGAGATCGACCGCGTTCTGGCCACCGGCGCCGATCCGGTCGAATGGCTGGAGCTGATGCCCTGGGTGCGGGCGGCGTTCGAAGAGGCATTGCGGCTCTATCCGCCGGCGCCGTCGATCAACCGGGAAGCGATCAGCGACGACAGCTGGACGAGCCCGGAAGGCAAGACGATCAGGATCGACGCAGGCGTGACCGTGCTGGTCATGCCCTGGACGCTGCATCGCCACGAGCTTTATTGGGACAAGCCGCGCGCCTTCATGCCCGAGCGTTTTCTGCCCGAGAACCGCGGCAAGCTGAACCGCTTCCAGTATCTGCCTTTCGGCGCGGGCCCCCGCACCTGTATCGGCGCGACCTTCGCCCTTCAGGAGGCGGTGATCGCGCTTGCGGTGCTGATGGGTGGCTATCGTTTCGATGTTACGCCGGAAACCAAGGTCTGGCCGGTCCAGAAGCTGACCACCCAGCCGCGCGATGGTCTGCTCATGCGGGTCAGTCCGCGACATCAGAGGTCTCCGCTGGTGAATTGATCTTTGCCCGCCATGCGCTATTGATCGCTATAGATCCCATGGACCGATCTTCAGGATTTTCGCGTGGCCTTTTCCTTTCCTTCCGGCCCCCTCCTTCTCGGGATTGATACCGGCGGCACCTATACGGATGCGGTGCTGTTCCGCGACGGCGAAGGCGTTATCGCCAAGGCGAAATCGCTGACGACCAGGCATGATCTGGCGGTTGGTATTGCCGGCGCCGTTGATGCGGTGCTGGAAAAAAGCGCAGTCTCCGCTTCAGCTATCGGCCTGGTTTCGCTGTCGACGACGCTTGCCACGAATGCGCTGGTCGAAGGGCAGGGTGGTCGTGCCGCCCTGATCATGATCGGCTTTACTGCGGAGGATCTGGCCCGCGGCGGACTTGCGGAGGCACTGGGAAATGATCCGGTGATCTTCCTGCCCGGGGGCCACGACGTGCACGGCAACGAGACGCTGCTCGACATGGCGGCGCTGGAGGCGGCTGTGCCGACGCTTTGCGAAACAGTGTCTTCCTTTGCGGTCGCTGGTTATTTTGCCGTCCGGAATCCGGCTCATGAAGTCCGGGTGAGGGACCGTATTCGCGCGCTTTCGCATCTGCCCGTCACCTGCAGCCACGAGCTTTCGTCGAAACTCGGCGGTCCTCGCCGCGCGTTGACCACGCTGCTGAACGCCCGGCTGGTGTCGATCATCGACCGGTTGGTCGACTCCTGCGAGGGCTTTCTGGCCGCGCGCGGCATCACGGCGCCGATGATGGTGGTGCGCGGCGATGGCGCGCTGATCTCCGCTGCCGAGGCGCGGTTGCGGCCGATCGAGACCATCCTTTCCGGGCCTGCTGCAAGCCTTGTCGGGGCGCATTTCCTGACCGGTTTCGATCAAGCGGTCGTCTCCGACATCGGCGGTACCACAACGGATGTCGCGGTTCTCGACGGAGGGCGGCCGAAGCTGGCGGAGGAAGGCGCCGTGGTCGGCGGTCATCGCACGATGGTCGAGGCGGTGGCGCTGCGCACCTACGGGCTCGGCGGCGATTCCGAAGTCCATATCGACGATCGCGGCCTCGAAGCCCGGCTCACTCTCGGTCCGCGCCGGCTTCTGCCGCTCAGCCTTGCCGCGATGGCGCATGGCGAGATCATCCTGTCGACGCTGGAAAAGCAGCTGCGCGCCAGCCATGCCGGGCGGCACGACGGCCGCTTTGCGGTGCGAACCGGTGTGCCGGATGTCCTGGCCCAGGGCCTGCAACCGCCGGAACAGGCACTTTTTGCCCGCATAGGCGTGGTACCGGTTTCGCTCAACGATCTGCTGACGATGAATTCGCAGAAGGCAATCCTCGACCGGCTAGTCGCAAGAGGGCTGGTGCATCTCTGCGGCATCACCCCGTCCGATGCCCTGCACGTGCTCGGCCGCCAGAACCAATGGTGCGGAGAGGCTGCAAGGCTGGGGCTGGAGCTTGCCGCCCGCCGCAAGGACGGCGCGGGGCGCGGGATCGCCGCTTCCCCGGAAGATCTGGCTGAGAAGATCGTGAGCCGGCTGACGCGCCAGTCGTCCGAAGCCGTGCTCGCCGCCTGCCTCGCCGAAGATGGCGCCGAAGCCATCGATCCCGCGGTTTCGCTTGCCGTCGATCGAGCGCTGAAACGCATTCCCGGCATTGCCCGGTTCTCCGTCTCGCTGGATCGGCCGCTGATCGGGCTCGGGGCTTCCGCACCCGTCTATTATCCGGCGGTCGCGAACATGCTCGGCGCGCAATCGATCATTCCGGGCGATGCCGATGTCGCGAACGCCATCGGAGCGGTGGTCGGCCAGGTCCGTGCCAGCGTTACCGTTGTTGTCACCTCGCCGGAGGAAGGGCGCTTCATTCTCTCCGGATCAGGCGCGCGGCTCGTCGTCATCGGTGAAACGGAAGCGCTGACCGCCGCCCGCGAGCATGCAATCGCCACCGCGCAGACGCAGGCGAATGCGGATGGTGCCAAGGACGCAGTGGTGACCATTTCGGAAGAAATGGATGCGCCGGAAATCGAGGGCTCGCGAAAACTCGTCGAGGCGCGGATCACCGCCGTTGCTGTCGGCAGGCCGAGGATAGCCGTTTTCCAAGCGGTTTAGCCCGGTTATGCGCTCGACGTCCGGAATGTATCGCCCTTTAAGCTCTCTTCAAAAGGGCGTAAGTTGGCCGGCATTTATTCCAGCCGGGAAAAACTGCAGTGATCACCAATCTCGCCGATCTGGAAATCTTCGTCAAAGTCGCAGCCAGCGGAAACATGTCGGCGGCGGCAAAGAGCCTTGGCATTTCGCCGGCAGTGGTCTCCAAGCGCATCAAGCGGCTGGAGGAGCAACTGGGGACGCGCCTACTGCAGCGGACCACCCGTCAGGTGGGAATGACCGATGCCGGCAAGGGTTTTTACGACAGGATCGCCAATGTCCTGACCGGGATCGAGGATGCCGAGCAGTTCGTCTCGGGCCGGTCGACCGAGATTGCCGGCAATCTGCGCATCTCCGCGCCGACCTCGTTCGGACGCATGCACATTGCGCCGCATCTGCCGACCTTCATGCAGGCGAACCCACATCTGTCGATCGACCTGATGCTGTCGGATGAGTTCACGGATATCATCGCCCAGGGTTTCGACGTGGCGATCCGCATATCCGAGCTGAAGGATTCGAGCCTCGTCGCCCGCAAGCTTGTTCAGGTCCGGCGCATTCTCTGCGCCTCTCCCTCCTACATCGAGCGGCACGGCGCCCCGACAAGCATCGAGGAACTGGCAAACCATCACTGCCTGACGGCCCATAATGGCGAACCCTGGAGGCTGGAAGGTCCCAAAGGTCCACTGGTCTACCGGCCGGCCGGGATGCTGAACACCAATTCCAGTGAAGTTATCCGCGAAGCGGTAATCGCCGGTCTCGGCATCGCGCTAAGATCCACCTGGGATATCGGCAACGAGCTCAAGGACGGGCGGCTGGTGATGGTGATGCCCGGATATGAGGGCTCCAAGAACATCTCGGTCTCGGCGGTCTATCCGAGCCGGCAGCATCTCCCTTCCAAGGTCCGTGCCTTCATCGAATATCTTGCCGACCTTTATGGGCCGATCCCGTATTGGGAACGGCATTCCCCGGGCCGGAAATAGCTGCTAACGGCGCAGATTATTTCCGATATGGCATAAGTCATTCAATATTCGTGCAATTGCAATTTCGCTCGCTAACAAAGACAGTCAGCGGCATGAAAAATTCGGAGGAACCGATGGCCCGTATCGAAAGAAATGGTCTCGCAATCGACGAGAAGCTTCACGACTTCCTGGTGAAGGAAGCGCTGCCGTCGACCGGTGTCGACGCCGACCGCTTCTTTTCCGAGTTTTCGAAGATCGTCCACGACCTGGCGCCCAAGAATCGCGAGCTTCTCGCCAAACGCGACGCATTTCAGGTCAAGCTCGACGAATGGTATCGCAAGAACGGAGCGCCCAGCGATCTTGCGGTTTACGAAGCCTTCCTGCGCGACATCGGTTACCTTCTATCGGAAGGACCGGATTTCACGGTCTCGACCGACAAGGTCGATCCGGAAATCGCGGGGATCGCTGGTCCGCAGCTCGTCGTCCCGGTCATGAATGCCCGGTATGCGCTGAATGCCGCCAATGCCCGCTGGGGCTCGCTCTACGATGCGCTCTATGGCACCGATGCCATCCCCGAGACCGAGGGAGCCGAAAAGGGCAAGGGTTACAACCCGGTCCGTGGCGCCAAGGTCATTGCCTGGGCGCGTGACTTCCTCGATCAGTCCGTGCCGCTTTCCGGCGCGAGCTGGACCGACGTGACCTCCTTTGTCGTCACCGGCGGCAAGCTCACGGCTGCTGCTCAGGACGGCAAGACCGTCAATCTCGCCGATCCGGCTCAGTTTGCCGGCTATCTTGGTGAGCCGGCCCAGCCGACCCATCTGCTGCTGACGAAGAACGGCCTGCATATCGAAATCCTGATCGATCCCACGACGGCGATCGGCAGGGACGATCCGGCCCGGATTTCGGATGTCTGGCTGGAATCGGCGATCACCGCGATCATGGACTGCGAGGATTCGATCGCAGCCGTCGATGCCGAGGACAAGGTCGTCGTCTACCGCAATTGGCTCGGTCTGATGAACGGCGACCTTCAGGAGGAGGTGGCCAAGGGCGGCAAATCCTTCATCCGTAAGCTGAACCCGGACACCACCTTCAAGGCACCTGCCGGCGGTGATGTGACGGTGAAGCGCCGCTCGCTGATGCTGATCCGCAATGTCGGTCACCTGATGACCAATCCGGCGGTTTTGGACAGCGAGGGCAGGGAAGTTCCGGAAGGCATCATGGATGCAATGGTCACGGCACTGATTGCTATCCGCGATATCGGCCCGAACGGACGTCGCCAGAATTCCCGGGCCGGCTCCATGTATGTGGTGAAGCCGAAGATGCACGGGCCGGAAGAGGTCGCTTTCGCCTGCGAGATTTTTGCCCGCGTCGAACAGGCGCTCGGCCTTCCGACCAATTCCATGAAAATGGGCATCATGGATGAGGAGCGCCGTACCACGATCAACCTCAAGGCCTGCATCCGCGAGGCGCGCGAGCGTGTCGTGTTCATCAATACCGGTTTCCTCGATCGTACGGGCGACGAGATACATACTTCGATGGAAGCAGGCCCGATGATCCGCAAGGGCGACATGAAACAGGCCGCCTGGATTGCGGCCTACGAGAACTGGAACGTCGATATCGGCCTCGAATGCGGCCTGTCGGGCCACGCGCAGATCGGCAAGGGCATGTGGGCCATGCCGGACTTGATGGCGGCGATGCTGGAGCAGAAGATTGCTCATCCGAAGGCCGGCGCCAACACTGCCTGGGTTCCATCGCCGACGGCGGCCACGTTGCACGCCACCCACTATCACAAGGTCGACGTTGCCGCCGTCCAGGCCGGTCTGAAGAGCCGCACCCGCGCCAAACTGTCGGATATCCTCTCCGTGCCGGTCGCGGGGCGGCCGAACTGGACGCTGGAGGAAATCCAGAGAGAACTCGACAACAATGCGCAGGGCATTCTCGGCTACGTCGTCCGCTGGATCGATCAGGGCGTCGGCTGCTCCAAGGTGCCGGACATCAACAACGTCGGCCTGATGGAGGACCGCGCGACGCTGCGCATTTCCGCCCAGCACATGGCGAACTGGCTCTATCACAAGCTCACCAGCGAAGAGCAGATCGTCGAGACGATGAAGCGGATGGCGGGGGTCGTGGATGGCCAGAATGTCGGCGACCCGCTCTACACGCCGATGACCAGGGATTTCGACGGTTCCGTCGCCTTCCAGGCCGCGCTTGAACTCGTGCTCAAGGGTCGCGAGCAGCCGAATGGTTATACCGAGCTGGTTCTGCATCGCCGCCGTCTGGAACTGAAAGCCAAGCTCGCCGGCTGACCGGCGAGCAAAGATCAGGCAAAGAAAAGGCCGCCGGAGAGCTCTCTCGGCGGCCTTTTCGTATTCTCGTCGAATTTCGCGATTACTGGATTACGACGACCTTGGTTTCGCGGCCCGGACGGACGCGGCTGTAAAGGTCGATGACGTCCTGGTTGATCAGGCGGATGCAACCCGACGAAGCGGCAGTGCCGATGGAAGCCCATTCCGGCGTGCCGTGCAGACGGAAGAGCGTATCCTGGCCCTTTTCGTTGAAGAGGTACATGGCGCGCGCACCGAGCGGGTTGCTGAGGCCGGGTCCCATGCCATCTTCGACATATTTGGCAACGTCCGGACGACGGCCGGCCATTTCCTTCGGCGGGTGCCAGGTCGGCCATTCCTGTTTCCAGGCGACGTAAGCCGTCCCGGACCAGGCGAAGCCCTGCTTGCCGACGCCGATGCCGTAGCGCATCGCCTTGCCGTTCGGCAGGATGTAGTAGAGATGGCGCTCACGCGTGTTGACGACGATCGTGCCCGGCTTTTCGCTGGTCTGATAGCTGACGATCTGGCGGACGAACTGCTTGTCCACCTTGTTGATCGGGATCGCCGGAAGCGTATAGCCGGCGTCTCTCACCGAACCGTAGGAGTCGTTGAAGATCTGTTCGGTATAGGAGGCCGTGGCCACCTGGGTGCCGCCGCCGGGAATCGTGGAGGCGCAACCGGCCAAGGCAGCAGTTGCCAACAGGCCGAGTGCGAGCATGCTAGTGCGAAAGCGCATGGAAATCTCTTGGGTAAAACGAATCGATTGAGACGGACGCATGCCCATCTTTGATCAGGGGTTATTTTAGATTAGATTACGCTTGGCAAGCGCTGCAGCGCATCAAAACAGAGCCGGCGCATGATTGAAAAAAGCCATGGCGTTTTTGCAACATCATGGAAGCGGTTTTTCGGGATTCTATGACTATACTCAACCTTGCCAGTAATAATCCGTTAATAGATGGGCGGCAGTCAGCCCGCGCCATGCTGGTCCGCAAGGGCGTCCAGATTCTGCTGCACGACATGCGGCACGCGATGTTGCCCGAACTCGTGCTGTCGAGCGGAAGGCGCGCCGACCTGGTGACCATTTCGGAAAAGGGCGAGATCTGGATCATCGAGATCAAGACGTCGATCGAGGATTTTCGCGTCGACTGCAAATGGCCGGAATACCGAGCCTTCTGCGACCGCCTGTTTTTCGCGACGCACAAGGACGTGCCGCTCGACATCTTCCCGGAGGATTGCGGCCTCTTCCTCTCGGACGGTTATGGCGGGCACTTGCTGCGCGACGCACCGGAACACAGACTGCCGCCTGCGACACGCAAGGCGATGACACTGAATTTTTCGCGTGCCGCCGCCCAGCGCCTGATGCTGGCTGAATGGGCGACCGGCAAGAATTTCGACGAGATGTGACTTATTTCGGCGCGCGCTTGGCAAGGATGCGCTGCAGCGTGCGGCGATGCATGTTGAGCCGCCGCGCCGTCTCCGACACATTACGTTCGCACATCTCATAGACCCGCTGGATATGTTCCCAGCGCACGCGATCCGCAGACATCGGATTTTCCGGCACATCCGCGCGCTCGCCCGGCCTCTGGGTCAGCGCGCTAAAAATGTCGTCGGCGTCGGCGGGCTTGGCGAGATAGTCGAGCGCCCCGAGTTTCACGGCCGTCACGGCGGTCGCGATATTGCCGTAGCCGGTCAGCACGATCACCTTGGTATCCTCGCGGCTCTGGCGGATCGCCTCGATCACGTCCAGCCCGTTGCCGTCGCCGAGGCGCAGGTCGACCACAGCATATTTCGGCGGCCGCGCCTTCGTTTTGGCGATACCTTCCGCGACGGACTCTGCCGTATCGACCAGGAAGCCGCGGGTCTCCATGGCTCGAGCGAGCCGGCGCAGGAACGGTCCATCGTCATCGACGATCAGCAGCGAAGGGTCAGGCCCGAGTTCGGGATCGGCATGAACCTTGGTCGGTTCCGGGTGTGTTTCCATCTCTTTTGTCTCCGCGGGTTTCAAAGGCCCGCTTGCCTTTTCGGTATGATCGGCCGACCGGCCGGATTATTTCAAGTCCTGCGCGTCCATCACCGAACGCGGCCATTCGATATCAATGCGGGCGCCCGGTTCGCCGCTGTCGCGGTTGCCGAAGCGGATCGCGGCGCCGGACCGTTCGAGCAGCGTCTTGGCGATGAAAAGACCGAGGCCAAGTCCACCCGCCCGTTCGTCTTCCTTGGGTCTCTTCGTCATATAGGGTTCGCCGATCCGCGAAAGAATATCCGGCGCATAACCCTGGCCGTCATCCTCGATGGTGATCGCCACCCGCTCGACATTGTGCTCCACCGTGACGGTCACTTTGCTCTTGGCATAATCGACCGCGTTTTCGATCAGGTTGCCGAGTCCATATATAATGCCGGCATTGCGGTTGCCGACCGGCTCGTTGGTCCGGTCGTTTTTCTCGACGAGTTCGATCTCGATGCCGAATTGCCGATGCGGCGCCACGACCTCCTCGACCAGGGAGGAAAGCGGCAGCCGGCGCATATGTTCCTCGCTCTCGGCGGAAAGCGAGGTAAGCCGGCGAAGAATATCGCGACAGCGTTCGCTCTGGCTTCGCAGCAGCAGCACGTCCTCGCGGAACCGGTCGTCGGGACCAAGCTCGCGCTCCATCTCCTTGGCGACGACGCTGATGGTTGCGAGCGGCGTGCCGAGCTCATGGGCCGCCGCCGCCGCCAGCCCGTCGAGCTGCGAAAGGTGCTTTTCCCGCTCCAGGACCAGTTCGGTCGCCGCAAGCGCATCGGCGAGCAGCGTCGCTTCATGGCTGACGCGATAGGCATAAAAGGCCGCGAACATCATCATCGAGGCGATCGAACACCAGACGCCGAGCTGCATGACCGGCTGGATCCGGAGTGGTTCGCCCTCATACCAGGGCACCGCGTAGGGCGAAAAGGCGAGCACCGTGGTGCAGACCAGCGCAAAAACGATCAGGACAAGCGAATGGCGCAGCGGCTGAGACGCGAAGGCGATGATCACCGGAACGCAGATCAGCGGCGCAAACGGATTGGCAAGCCCGCCGGTGATGAACAGCAGCGCCGCCATTTGCAGCAGGTCGAAACCGAGCAGCGCCAGCGCCGATTTCGGGCCAAGCCGATGGGTCGGCGGAAACCAGGCCGACAGGGTGAGGTTGGCGACCGCAAGCGCACCAACCAGAATGCCTGCCTCCTGCAGAGGCAGAGGAAACTGCAGTAGCAGCCCGACGATGACGACGGTAATCGTCTGACCGGCGACCGCCAGCCAGCGCAGCCGCACCAGTGTCTGAAGCCGAATTCGTCGGCTTGAGGGGCCGAATTGCGCAAAACGCACTGAAGGACTGTCTACGCTCACCGTCTGCTCTTACCTTGCCTTATACAAGTGACTTGCGGCCGCCTTCATAAACCGGCTCGACTTCAGGTCGCAGGCGGCATTCTGTCACGTCCCGCGCGGTTTGGCACGTGTCGTCGGCGCAGCCTCGGCCGGATCCTCCGGCCAGGGATGTTTGGGATAACGGCCGCGCATTTCGGCCCGCACATCCTTCCAGGAACCGGCCCAGAAACCGGGCAGGTCCCGTGTCGTCTGGATCGGCCGATGCGCCGGCGAGTTCAGTTCGAGCAGCAGCGGCAGTTTTCCGCCGGCAATCGCCGGATGTTTCTTCAGCCCGAACAGTTCCTGCACCCGGATCGCCAGGACCGGCTCCTCGCCATCATAACGGATCGGATGTCGCTCCCCGGTCGGCGCCTCGAAATGCGTCGGCGCCAGCTTGGCGAGATCCTGCGAGACGCCATGCGGAATGAGCGAGCGCAGCCCTTCCGAGAGACTGCCGGGATTGATGGAATCGATGCCGGACGCATTGCCCTGAAACGGCACGAACCAGTCGTCGAGCCGGGCGAGCAGCGCCTCGTCGCTCATATCCGGCCAGGGCTCGCCGATCGACCGGTTCAGGAAGCCGATCCGGTCGCGCAGCTGCGTGCCTTCCTTGGAGAATGGCAGGACCTGAAGCCCCAGTTCCCGCACACCGTCCGCCAGCGCTTGTGCGGCCCGTTCGCCACTCGGCCGTGGCAGCGGCTTTTCCTCGAAGATAATGGCGCCCAGCCGGGTCACCTTGCGGGCGCGCACCTGCCGGCTGGGCCGGTCGAAGAAACATTCCTCGCTCTCGCGGATCGCACCGGCAAGCTCCACTTCCACATCCTCCCGGCTGATCTCCGCAGCTGCGAGAATACGCGCCTGTGCCGCCCGGCCCGTCAGGTCGGCGATGACCAGCATCTGCGATGCCGCCAGCCGCTCGGTCTCCTGCAGTTCC
>NZ_JALBGW010000039.1:0-34255 GCF_023006485.1 Neorhizobium sp. BETTINA12A | reverse complement strand
GGTCAAGCCGCCGGCAAGCGCGCCGAGGCCCGCGCCGATGGCAGCGCCGCCGGTGGTGTTGGAAATCTTCTGTTCCCCGGTATAGGGGTCGGTCGTGGTGCAGGCGGAAAGATAGGTCGCGCAAAGTGCGACGATTGCAATTTTCTTCAGCATGTAAATCGATGTCCCCGTCGTCAGTGGTGCAACCTCATTTACCATGAATTGCGGCAATAGCGAGGAGGCCGGCATATCTTCGTCATTGACCACAAGGGCGGCCGGAACCGGGCCGATCAAGACACCCCGCAAAGAGATCCGATGCGGCGAAAGAAGAGCCGCGATCAGCCGGCGGCGGGGAGGGTCTTCAAGACGTCCAGCAGCCGGTCACATTCGGCATCCGTGCCGATCGAGATGCGCAGATAGTCGTTTATGCGCGGCTTGTTCCAGTGGCGCACCAGCACGCCCTCCGCCCGCAAGGCCGAATAGACTTCGGCGCCCGATAGAGCCGGATGCCTGGCGAAGATGAAGTTCGCCTGCGACGGCAGCACATCGAAACCCATCGCCTGCAATTCGCCGCTGATGCGGTCGCGCGTCGCGATGATCTTCTGCCGGCAGGTCTCGAACCATTCGGCATCCTTGATCGCAGCCGTCGCGGCAACCTGAGCCAGCCGGTCGAGTGGGTAGGAATTGAAACTGTCCTTCACCCGTTCCAGGGCATCGATCAGATGCCGCTGGCCGAGCGCGAAACCGACGCGCATCCCAGCCAGCGAACGGGATTTCGACAGCGTCTGGATGACGAGGAGATTTGGATGGCGGGCAATGAGGCTCGTAGCGGTCTCGCCGCCGAAATCGATATAGGCTTCGTCCACCACGACCGGCACGTCGGGATGCGCGGCAACCAGGGCCTCGATATCCGGGAGGGCCAGGCCTATACCCGTAGGCGCATTCGGGTTCGGAATGATGATCGCGCCGCAGGGCCGGTCGTAGTCGGAAAGCTTGATCCGGAAGCCTTCATCGAGCGGGATTTCGACGACGTCGATATCGTAGAGCCGGCTATAGGTCGGATAGAAGCTGTAGGTGATGTCCGGATAGAGCAGCGGCTTGTCATGCTTCAAGAGCGCCTGGAACGTGTGCGCCAGCACCTCGTCCGAACCGTTGCCGACAAAGACCTGATCCGATTGCACGCCGAAACGTACAGCGATCGCTTCGCGCAATGCGGTCGCCGACGGATCGGGATAAAGCCGCAGGGCATCATCCGCCGCCGCCTGGACTGCGGCTATGGCCTTCGGAGAAGGCCCGTAGGGGTTTTCGTTGGTATTGAGCTTGACGAGGTTCTGAATGCGCGGCTGCTCGCCCGCGACATAGGGCGAAAGCCGGCTGACGATCGGCGACCAGTATCGGCTCATGATTTATTCAGCAGCCGTGCGCTGGCCGAAACGCTGCTCGATATAGTCGATAACCAGCTTTTCGAAATCGGCGGCAATGTTCACGCCGCGCAGGGTGAGCGCCTTCTTGCCGTCGATGAACACAGGCGCAGCCGGCGTTTCCCCGGTGCCCGGCAACGAGATGCCGATGTCGGCATGTTTGCTCTCGCCCGGACCGTTGACGATGCAGCCCATCACCGCGACGTTGAGCGCTTCGACGCCCGGATATTTCTCGCGCCAGACCGGCATGTTCTTGCGCAGGTCGTTCTGGATGTTCTGAGCGAGCTCCTGGAACACCGTTGAGGTCGTCCGCCCGCAGCCCGGACAGGCGGCGACGACGGGAACGAACTGGCGGAAACCCATGACCTGCAGCAGTTCCTGCGCCACCTGCACTTCGCGGGTACGGTCGCCGTTCGGCTCCGGCGTCAGCGAAACACGGATCGTGTCGCCGATCCCGTGCTGAAGCACATAACCCATGGCCGCCGAGGAGGCGACAATGCCCTTGGAGCCCATGCCGGCTTCAGTGAGGCCGAGATGCAGCGCATGGTTGGAACGCTCTGTGAGCATCGAATAGACCGCGATCAGGTCCTGCACCTGGCTGACCTTGGCCGACAGGATGATGCGGTTGCGCGGCAGGCCGATCTGCTCGGCAAGCTCGGCGGAAATCAACGCAGACTGGACGATCGCCTCATGCATGACCTGGCGGGCCGACAGCGGCGAACCGTCCGCCGCGTTGCGGTCCATCAGTGTGGTCAGCAGGTCCTGATCGAGCGAACCCCAGTTGACCCCGATGCGCACAGGCTTGTCGTAGCGGATCGCCATCTCGATGATGTCGGCGAACTGCTTGTCCTTCTTGTCCTTGAAACCGACATTGCCGGGGTTGATGCGGTATTTTGCCAGCGCCTCGGCGCAGGCCGGATGGTCGGCGAGCAGCTTATGGCCGATATAATGGAAGTCGCCGATCAGCGGCACGTCCATGCCGAGACGCAGCAGCCGCTCGCGGATTTTTGGCACCGCGGCGGCACTCTCGTCGCGGTCGACGGTGATGCGCACCAGCTCGGAGCCTGCCTTGTGGAGCGCCGCGACCTGGGCGACCGTTGCGTCGATATCGGCCGTGTCCGTATTGGTCATCGACTGCACGACGACAGGCGCACCTCCGCCGACGATGACGCCGCCGACATCGACGGCGACCGTGGCGCGGCGCGGTTTCGGATCGTAATCGATGGGTGCGGTCATCGGAAGTCTCGTCGCCTTGGGAATGAAGCGTCTTTCAGGTGGCGTATGGCTTGCGGCTTGTCAACCGCTGCGACACTCACTTTATCGCACCGGCCTTTCCCGTTCCAGCCCGGCAGGCTGACGCACCTAATGATGCGCCGTGTCGGCATGTCTGGCCAAGGGCGAGAGGACCAGCACCACGATGATGAGCGCCGAAAGGCCGGCAAAGATCGCCGCCAGCCCCGTGTGTTCGGCGATGAAGCCGATCGCCGATGGAGCGACCAGGATGCCGGAATAGCCCATGGTCGTGACCACCGAGAGGCCGACGCCGGCCGCCATGCCCGGCAGGTTGCCGGCCGCAGAGAAAGCGATCGGCACGATGTTGGAAATGCCGATGCCCGTCAGCGCAAAGCCGGCAATCGCCATCGGCGCATTCTGGGCAAAGCCGATCAGCAGCAGCCCGAAGATCGAGATGACGGCGCAGACGCGCAGCGTCATCACCGCGCCGAAACGGTCGCGGATCAGGTCGCCGGCAAAACGCATCGCCGCCATGGTGAGCGAGAACGCAGCGAACGCGAAGCCGGAGAGGGTGACGGAAGCCGCCAACTCATTGCGGAGGTAAAGCGCACCCCAATCGAGGATCGCGCCTTCCGGGATCATGCAGAACAGCGCCATGATGCCGATCAGCCAGGGCAGCGGCGAAAGCGGCAGGCGGCTTCCGCCGTGCTTGGCTTCGTCCGGATGCGGCGCATCATGCAAAACGGTCGGCCAGGCAGCAATGATCATCACCGCGGCCAGCACCGTGACCAGGATGGCATGCGCGGAAACGCCGATATGTTCGATCAGGAAACCGCCCGTCGACGAGCCGATCAAACCGCCGAGGCTCCAGAAGGCGTGGCAGGACGACATGATCGCCCGGCGCATGCTTTTCTCGACCGACACGGCATTGGCATTCATCGCCACGTCCATGGCCCCGATCAGACCGCCGAACAGGAAGATTGCCACAGCGCCGGACCAGATGCTGCCGACCCAGGTGAGAAGCAGCAATGTCGGCGTCAAGAGCACCGAGGTATACTTGGCGACCTGGCTCGATCCGAAACGGGCAATCTGGCTGCCGGCAAGCGGCATCATCAGCAGCGATCCGAGACCGAACGTCAGGATCATCAATCCGAGCGAGCTTTCGCTCAAGCCCAGGCGGCTCGCAAATTCCGGGATTTTCGGCGCCCAGGCGCCGATCATGAAGCCGTTCATCAGGAAGAGCAGCGACACGCCCGCCCTTTCGCGGGTGAAGAAAGCTCGGGAGCTGGAGGAAGCGTTTGAGGGTGCGCGACTGTCCATGGATAGGTTCCTTTCGATCGTCGCGAACATATTTAAATCGATTGAATTTGCAACGCCGCGAAGAAACCCTCCCTCTCACAAATTGTATCGAGGCGAAACCTGCAACGCGGAAAAAATGTTCGCACCATGCCATTCGCCGCCGGCCAACACGAGGCCCCGGCGCAATCCTGAACAATTGCGCCGGCCTGATGATCATTTTCTGCGAAGGACTCGGCCAGAAAGTCCGGGTAGCCGGGAAAAGCAGCTGTACTCAGCCGCCATAAACGATCAGCAGATCCTTGGCGTCGATCTGGTCGCCGGCCTTGACGAGGACTTCGGCCACGGTGCCGTCTTTTTCCGCATGCAGCGCGGTTTCCATCTTCATCGCCTCGATCGAGAGCAGCACGTCGCCGGCTTTCACGGCTTGGCCGGTCGTCGCGAAGACGCGGGAAATGACGCCGGGCATCGGCGCGCCGAGATGAGCGGCATTGCCGATATCTGCCTTGCGGCGCACCGCACTGCCGGAAGCCCCATGCGCCCTGTCCGGCACCTTGATGCGGCGCGGCTGGCCGTTGAGTTCGAAGAACACGGTGACCATGCCCTGCGCATCCGTGCCGCTCATCGCCTGGTTGACGACAACCAGCGTCTTGCCTCGCTCGATGTCGGCAAACAGTTCCTCGCCGTCGTTGAGACCGTAGAAATAGGCGTGTGTCGGCAGAACCGAGACCGGGCCGTAAGTGTCCGAAGCCAGCGCGAAGTCGGTGAACACCTTCGGATACATCAGGTAGGAGGCAAACTCGAAGTCGTCGATCTTGCGTTCCAGCTTGTCCTCGATGACCTTGCGCTCCGCAGCAAGATCAGCAGGCGGCAGAAGCGAACCGGGCACCGCCGTGTAGGGCGCCTCCCCCTTCAGCGCCTTTTTCTGCAGCGCCTGCGGCCAGCCGCCGGGGGGCTGGCCGAGATCGCCCTTCAGCATCGACACGACCGAATCCGGAAACGCGATGTCTTTTACAGGGTTTTCGACGTCGGCAACGGTGAGGTCCTGGGAGACCATCATCAGCGCCATGTCGCCGACCACCTTGGAGGACGGCGTCACCTTGACGATGTCGCCGAACATCTGGTTGACGTCCGCATAGGTCTGGGCGACCTTGTGCCAGCGGGTTTCAAGCCCGAGCGAGCGGGCCTGTTCCTTGAGGTTGGTGAACTGGCCGCCCGGCATCTCGTGCAGATAGACTTCCGAAGCCGGCCCCTTGAGGTCGCTTTCGAAGGCCGCATACTGGCCGCGCACCGCTTCCCAATAGAAGGAGATGCGGCGGATCCATTCCGGATCGAGGCCCGGGTCGCGCTCGGAGCCGGACAGCGCTTCGACGATCGAGCCAAGGCAGGGCTGGGACGTATTGCCGGACACCGCATCCATTGCCGCATCGACCGCGTCGACGCCCGCGTCCACCGCGGCAAGCACGGTCGCCGCCGAAATGCCGGACGTATCATGGGTGTGAAAATGGATCGGCAACGAGGTCGCCTCGCGCAGCGCCTTGAACAGCACCCGCGCCGCAGCCGGCTTCAGGAGGCCGGCCATGTCCTTCAGCGCGATGATATGGGCGCCCGCCTTCTCCAGCTCCTCGGCCAGGGAAACGTAATATTTGAGGTCGTATTTGGGGCGCGCCGAATTCAAGAGATCGCCCGTATAGCAGATCGCCGCCTCGCAGAGCCTGTTCTCTTCGTTGATCGCATCCATCGAGACGCGCATGTTCTCGACCCAGTTGAGGCAGTCGAAGACGCGGAAGAGGTCGATGCCGCCCCTGGCGGCCTGGGCAACGAAAAATTTGACGACGTTGTCGGGATAGTTCTTGTAGCCGACGCCGTTGGCGCCGCGCAAAAGCATCTGCAGCAGCAGGTTCGGCGCACCCTCGCGGATCATCGCCAGGCGTTCCCATGGATCTTCGGTGAGGAACCGCATGGAAACGTCGAAAGTCGCGCCGCCCCAGCATTCCAGCGAGAACAGGTTCGGCAGCGCCCGCGCATAGACGCCGGCGACCCGCGCGATGTCATAGGTGCGCATGCGGGTGGCCAGCAGCGACTGATGACCGTCGCGCATCGTGGTGTCGGTCATCAGCACGCGCTTTTCGTTGCGCATCCATTCGCCGAACTTTTTCGGGCCGAGCGTGTCGAGAAGCTGCTTGGTCCCGTCCGGGACCGGGCCGTTGATATAGGGCAGCACCGGTTTGGCGCTATGTTCGGATGGCACCGGCCGGCCTTTGGTTTCCGGATGGCCGTTGACGGTGACGTCGGCGAGATAGGTCAAGAGCTTGGTGGCACGGTCCTGCCGCTTCACCTGCTCGAACAGTTCCGGCGTCGTATCAATGAACCGCGTCGTATAGGTGTTGTCGCGGAATTTCGGGTGGCCGATGATCGCTTCGAGGAAGGTGAGATTGGTCGCCACGCCGCGGATGCGGAACTCGCGCAGAGCACGATCCATCCGGCTGATAGCTTCCTGCGGCGTCGAGCCGGCGGCCGTCACCTTGACCAGCAGCGGATCGTAATAGCGGGTGATCACCGCGCCCGAATAGGCCGTGCCGCCGTCGAGACGGATGCCGAAACCGGCCGCCGAGCGGTAGGCGGTGATGCGGCCGTAATCCGGGATGAAATTGTGTTCCGGATCCTCGGTGGTGATCCGGCATTGCAGCGCGTGGCCGTGGAGACGGATGTCAGCTTGAGCCGGCACACCGGATTCGGGCGTGCCGATCGCAAAACCTTCGAGGATATGGATCTGCGCCTTGACGATATCGATGCCGGTGACGACTTCGGTCACCGTGTGTTCGACCTGAATGCGCGGGTTCACCTCGATGAAGTAGAACTTGCCCGTATCGGCATCCATCAGGTACTCGACCGTGCCGGCACCGACATAATTGGTCGCCGCAGCGATCTTCAGCGAATAGGCGGCAAGCTCCGCCCGCTGCTCTTCCGAAAGATAGGGTGCGGGCGCGCGTTCGACGACCTTCTGGTTGCGGCGTTGGATCGAACAATCGCGCTCGAAGAGGTGCACGACATTTCCGTGCGTATCGCCGAGCACCTGGCTCTCCACGTGGCGGGCACGCTCGACCAGCTTTTCGAGATAGACTTCGTCCTTGCCGAAGGCAGCCATCGCCTCGCGTTTGGCTTCCACGACTTCCCTGGCCAGATCCTTCGGATCGCGGATGGCGCGCATGCCGCGCCCACCGCCGCCCCAGGACGCTTTCAGCATCACCGGATAACCGATTTCCTCGGCCATCTTCGCAACGACCGCCATATCGTCCGGCAGCGGCTCCGTCGCCGGCACCACCGGCACGCCGACCGAGATGGCCAGATTGCGGGCCGCAACCTTGTTGCCGAGCTGGCGCATCGTATCCGGCCGCGGGCCGATGAAGATGATGCCTGCCTCGTTGCAGGCCTCGACGAATTCCGGGCTTTCCGACAAAAGGCCGTATCCCGGATGGATGGCATCGGCGCCGGAAAGCTTGGCGACGCGGATGACTTCCGGAATGGACAGATAGCTCTCGATCGGCCCCATATCCTTGGAAAGATGCGGCCCGCGACCGACCTGATAACTCTCGTCGGCCTTGAACCGATGCAGCGAGAGCTTGTCCTCCTCCGCCCAGATCGCAACGGTTTTGATGCCAAGCTCGTTGGCGGCACGGAAGACGCGGATGGCGATCTCCGAACGATTGGCAACCAGTATCTTCGAAATCGACAAGACGGATCTCCCCACGCGCCATCGAGAAAAATGCTGCACTGCAAAGAAATCAGTATCGCCTTAATCAAGCAAGCGCAATTTATCGGAAGGCCGGATGACAAATTTATGTCGGACGAATGGGGGCTGGTTTCTAGGTGACGAGACCGAGGCGGAACGTCGAAGCGACGACATGCTGGCGGTTCTTGGCGCGCAGCTTCTCCTGAAGCCCGTTGATGTACCAGTCGACCGTGTGGCTGGAGATATCGAGCGACTTTGCAATCTCGTTGGAGGTCAGGCCCTCGGCCAGCAGCACGATGACTTCCATCTCGCGGCGGGTAAGCTGGGTGTCTACTTTTGCGACGGCTTCCAGTTCTTCTGCCTGCCCGCGCAGCTCCAGAAAGCGCCAGAACGTCCTCTTGGCGGCGGCATCGAACAGCGCCGTTTCAGCGGGCGAAAGATCCACGGGGCGCCCGCCGATGGTCATGTTGCCGAGCAAGCCGTTGCGGCCATGGATCGGAAACATGTAGCCGTCCTGGAGACCGTAACGCATCCCCTCCTGCATCATCCGCTGCATGCGCTGCCGGTGCGGATCGTTGCGGAGCCTGAGGGCCGCGTCCCGCCAGCGGAAGTGTCTTTGCGCGATGCTGAGCATCCGGATGGTTGGGTCGACCAGCACGTATTTGCGGCTCTCGTAGATTTCTTGCCAGCCTTCCGGCCAGCGTTCGGCGAGGGACAAGCCTGCCGGCCCCTGGTGAGAGCGTGGCCGGATAACCAGTCCGTAATATTCAAAACCATAGGCTTTCAGCAGGGATTCGAGCTGAGCCGTCAGCTCCGCCTCGGTCTTGACTTCCCCGACGAGTACCAAGAGTTGCACGACCAGCTGAATGTTCACGACTTGCTCCCGCCGCGCTCTTTCCGGGCGCTTCTTTTCTTTGTATTAAATTTCAGTGACTTCCCTTATTCACAATCGATTAGCATAGTTATCATTCGTTGAAGGTATACCGCGAAATCTAGCCCTTGACGGCTTTCTGTGAGAAGCTGTGAACTGGTTCGAGACACCGAATACGGGAAGTCTTGCTCTCCATGAAACATTTCTGGCAGAAGGGTATTATCTCCGGCATCCGTCGCGGAATTGCCGTTTACGATCATTAGATTACCGATGCCGCTGCCATGGCGGCTCCACATGAAAAAGGTTGCGCCAGTTGACGCTGTTCCAGGTTTACGCACGAGCCCTCAGATATCTGGCCAAGAACAAATGGCGCGTCGGTGCCGTCGTCGTCGCCAATATCGTGCTGGCCGTCATCACCATTGCCGAACCGATCCTGTTCGGCCGCATCATCGACGCCATTTCATCCGGCGGTACTGTTACTCCGGTCTTGATTTTATGGGCCGGTTTCGGCGTCTTCAATACCGTCGCCTACGTGCTTGTCTCCCGCGAGGCCGACAGGCTCGCCCATGGCCGACGCGCGTCGCTGCTGACCGAGGCTTTCGGACGCATCATCTCCATGCCGCTTGCCTGGCACCACACCCGCGGCACCTCCAATGCGCTGCATACCCTGCTGCGTGCCGCAGAGAGCCTGTTCGGCCTGTGGCTCGAATTCATGCGCACTCACCTCGCCACCGCAGTGGCGCTTGTTCTGCTGATCCCGACCGCAATCTCCATGGATTGGCGACTCAGCCTCGTCCTTTTGGTGCTGAGCATCCTCTACTGGATCATCGGCGTTACGGTGATGAACCGCACCAAGGAGGGCCAGGCCTCGGTCGAGAACCACTACCACACTGTCTTCTCGCATGTGAGCGACGCGATCAGCAACGTGTCGGTGCTGCACAGCTATAACCGCATCGAAGCCGAGACCCTGGCGCTCAAGGACTATACTAAAGATTTGCTCGCAGCCCAATATCCGGTGCTCGACTGGTGGGCCTTGGCGGGCGCGCTCAACCGTACTGCCTCGACGGTTTCCATGGGCGTCATCCTCGTCATCGGTACGCTTCTGGTCCAGCGGGGCGAAATCCGGGTCGGCGATGTCGTGGCCTTCATCGGCTTCGCCAACCTGCTGATCGGCCGTCTCGATCTGCTGCGCCAGTTCGCGACCCAGATTTTCGAAGCGCGCGCCAAGCTCGAAGACTTCTTCACCCTTGAGGATTCCGTCGAAGAGCGTGCCGAGCCGGCCGATGCCGCCGACCTCGGCGAGGTTCGCGGTGAAGTGGAATTCCGCGACGTCTCCTTCGGTTTCGCCAGTACGAGCCAGGGCGTCCACAACGTTTCCTTCACCGCAAAAGCCGGGGAGACGGTTGCCATCGTGGGGCCGACCGGTGCCGGAAAGACGACGCTTATCAACCTCCTGCAGCGTGTCTACGATCCCCAGGAAGGCAAGATCCTCATCGATGGCGTCGATATCGGCAAGGTGACGCGGAAATCGCTGCGCCATTCCATCGCCACCGTCTTCCAGGACGCCGGTCTCCTGAACCGGTCGATCAGCGAAAACATCCGCCTCGGCCGCGAAGGGGCGAGCGAAGAGGAAATCGCCAAGGCGGCGGAAGCCGCCGCCGCCGCCGAGTTCATCGAAACCCGGCTGAACGGCTATGAGACGCCTGTCGGCGAGCGCGGCAACCGCTTGTCCGGCGGCGAGCGCCAGCGCATCGCCATTGCCCGCGCCATCCTCAAGAATGCACCGATCCTTGTTCTCGACGAGGCGACCAGTGCGCTGGACGTCGAGACCGAGGCTCGCGTCAAGACGGCCATCGACCGCCTTCGCGAGAACCGCACCACCTTCATTATCGCCCACCGGCTTTCGACCGTTCGCGATGCGAACAAGGTGATCTTCCTCGAGAACGGCCGCGTCGCCGAGATGGGCAGCTATGACGAACTCAGCGAGAGCGGAGGACGTTTTGCCTCGCTGCTGAAGGCAAGCGGCATCCTGACCGACGACGAAGCGAAGGATCACACGACATCGGAGGCGCAGCCCGCCTGACCGGTCGATCCCGAAGTCGGTCGATCCCGAAGCTCAACGAAAAAACCCGCCGCCATTCGTATGGCGGCGGGTTTTCTTTTGTCGGTTTCCGATGATCGGAGGTCTCAGCTATCGGCCGGTTCCGGCAGTCGCTTCGCAGCGGCTCCATCGAGGAGGAAACCCTCCGTTTCATTGACCGCCTGACCGTCGATCGTGACCTTGTCGCCCTCGACGGTGATCTTGTGCACCGTGTCGTCGATCGTCAGTTCGGCGGTAAAGCCATTCCAGTCGGTCGGCAGTGCCGGGTTGACGAACAGCCGGTCGCCCTGGCGGCGGATGCCGAGGATGCCCTCGGTGGCCGCACGATAGAGCCAGCCCGCAGAACCCGTATACCAGGTCCAGCCGCCGCGGCCGGTATGAGAACCGTGACCATAGACATCGGCCGCGACCACATAGGGTTCGACGCGATAGGTCTCGGCCGCGTCCTGGTCGAGCGCGTGGTTGATCGGGTTCAGCATCTGGAAGCACTTCCAGGCGTCGTCGCCCCGCTTCAGCGCTGCCAGGGCCAGCACGACCCAGATCGCCGCATGGGTATACTGGCCGCCGTTTTCACGAACACCCGGCGGATAGGCCTTGATATAGCCCGGGTCCTTGCGGGTATCCTGGAACGGCGGCGTGAACAGGCGGATGATGCCGGCTTGGCTGTCGACCAGTTTTTCGAGCACCGCATCCATCGCCTGGGCGGCGCGTTCCGGATCGCCTTCGCCCGAGAGCACGCTCCAGGACTGGGCAAGCGAGTCGATGCGGCATTCGTCGCTGGTGCTCGAGCCGAGCGCAGAACCATCGTCAAAATAGCCACGGCGATAGTAGGTGCCGTCCCAGCCGGCCTTTTCGAGCGCCTGCTTCAGCGTTTCGATATGGTCGGTCCAGCGCTGGATGCGCTTCTTGTCCTTACGGGCCTCCGCATAGGGCAGGAAGTTGCGCAGTGCCGCGGCCAGGAACCAGCCGAGCCAGACGCTCATGCCGCGGCCGCCGATGCCGACGCGGTTCATGCCGTCGTTCCAGTCGCCGCCGAGGATGAGCGGCAGGCCCTTGTCGCCGGTGCGCGTGATCGCCAGGTCCAGCGCCCTTGCCGCATGCTCGTAGACAGTTGCGGTATCGGTCGACACCGTCGGCTGGAAGAAGGAGTCGTGCTTGTTCTTTTCGAGCACTGGGCCGTCGATGAACGCCAGTTCCTCGTCGAGCAGCGATGCATCGCCGGTCACCGAGACATATTGGTGGATACCGTAGGCGAGCCAGACGACGTCGTCGGAGATCATCGTCCGGACACCGGCACCGGAGCCGGGCAGCCACCAGTGCAGCACGTCGCCTTCCTTGAATTGCCGCGAGGCCGCGTTGACGATCTGGCGGCGGGCGAGCGACGGCTCGTGCACCAGGAAAGCCAGGGTGTCCTGCAGCTGGTCGCGGAAACCGAAGGCGCCGGACGCCTGGTAGAAGGCGGTGCGGGCCATGATGCGGCAGCCGAGCGCCTGGTAGGGCAGCCAGTGGTTGACCATGTTGTCGAGCGACTTGTCCGGCGTCGAGATCTTCAGGCGGCCGGTGAAGCCGGTCCAGAAGTCACGGTTCGCTGCAAGAATCGGAGCGAACTCCTCGCCGCGCAGCTGGGCGACCAGCGCCTGAGCCTCTTCCTTGGTATCGGCATCGCCGAGATAGAAGGTGACCGTCTTCTCTTCGCCCGGGGCAAGCTCGATGTCATAGGCGAGTGCCGCGCAGGGATCGCCGTCGAGATCGAGGGCGTTGCTCAGCGCCGAAGCGGACATCACCGCCGCTGGCATCTGGACCGAACCAAAGCGGCCGATGAATTCGCGGCGGCTCGCCGTGAAGCCGACTGGCGTCTCCTTCATGCCCATGAAGGCAAAACGGCGGTAGTCGATGCTGTAGGAATTGGTGGCGAAGAGCGTGCCCGTCTCCTCGTCGCGGCTGGAGAGGATGAACGGGATGGAGCGAGCCGGATTGGCGCCGAGCAGCCATTCCACATAGCCGTAGATGCGCAGCCTGCGGGTTTCCGAGCCTCCATTATGGACGAGGATGGACGAGAGCTTTGCCGCCCGTGTCCGGTCGACCGTCTGGGTCAGCTTGATCTTCAGGCCTTCTTCTTCGCTCGAAAAGACCGAGTAGCCAAGACCGTGGCGGGTTTCAAACTTGACCTCCGGCTTGCGCGACAGAACCGCGAACGGCGTCATGACCGCGCCACTGTCCCGGTCGGCGACGTAGAACGCCTCGCCGGGACGGTTGATGACCATGTCGTTAGTCCAGGCCGTCAGCTGATAGTCGCGGGAGTTCTTGGCCCAGGTGAAGCCCGAACCTTCCGCCGAAATGTGGAAGCCGAACTTGTCGTTGGAGATGATGTTGATCCACGGCTGCGGCGTCGACTGGCCGCCGTGCAGGCGCACAACATACTCGCTGCCGTCCTTGGTGAAACCGCCGAAACCGTTCCAGAAGTCGAGATCCGCCGGTGCCGCGATCGGAGCCGGAGGCTGGAAGATCTCACCGTTGAGCAGCGGACGGCGATCGATCTCGATCTGCTGGTCCTTCGGCGGCGCGAAGATCGTCGCCGTGCGGTTGAGCTGGTCGCTGATCTTGCCGTTGCGGGCATGCAGAACCACGCGGGATGCGGCGATCAAGCCTTCCGAACCCTCGTCGTCCATGATGTCGCGGCGCAGCGAGAAAACGTGCTGGCGCTGGCCCTCCTGCTGGCTGAGGCGGCGGGAACTCTCTGAGAGATGTTCCAGCGCCTGCTGCATTTCCTGCGCATAGGAAGCCGCCCGCTCGTTGAAGATCACGAGGTCGGTGACGACGCCGCGCGAGCGCAGATATTCCTGGGCGCTCATCGCCTCCTTGGCGACCGGCATGTCGTTGTCGTCGTTGATGCGCAGCGTGAAGATCGGGAAGTCGCCGGAAACCGACGACGGCCAGAGCGACGATTGCGGCTGCATCCCCGCGTGTATGGTCGCCTGGTCGGCGCGAAGCTGCATGTCCGGATAGATGAGGTAGCGCGCCAGGTGCTGGAACGCCGCCGCATCTTGTGAGGAGACGCCGAGATGGCGCATCTGTACCTGCGTGCGCGTCCAGGCCTGCGTGAGCTCGGTCTGGAAGGCATCCGGATGACGATAACGTTCGATCGCCTGGTCGAGTTCTTCGCGTCTGGGTGCCGCGATCGTCCAGAAGATGACGCTCACCTTCTTGCCGGCCGGCACGCGCACGACGCGGCGCAGCGACAGGATGGGATCGAGGGTGAAGCCGTCGGTGCCCGACAGCGTCGCGCCGGGATCGAAGGCTGCAGCTTCCGAAAGCGTGCGGCCGCGGCCGAGGAACTTGCGGCGGTCGGTCTCGAATTCGGTCGGCCGGGCCGAACCGGCATTGTCGGCCGCCAGATGGGCGATGATCATGTCCGGTTCGTTCGGCGCGCGCTTGTTGCGCCACGCGCGGATGACGTCGCCGCGGCGGCCGATTTCCGTGTGGACGAACATCCGCTGGAAGACCGGGTGGGCGTTGTCGTCGTCCTCGGTGGTCAGCACGGGTTCCATATAGGAGGTCACTTCGATGAAGCGATCCTCCGTACCCATGTTGAGCAGCGTCAGGCGGCGGCCTTCGGCATCGTGTTCGCTGGCGACGATGCATTCGACCGTGCTCGTGAGGTCGCCGATCGTCTTGTGGAATTCAGCCCGTTCGTCGGAGAAGATCGCCCTGGTCTTTTCACCTTCGATACGACGCGGCTCGGCAGTGGCGGACCACCATTCGCCGTTCGTGGTGTCGCGCAGGAACAAGAACTGGCCCCAGCGATCTTCGGTCGGGTCGGGCTTCCAGCGGGCGACAGACAATCCGTTCCAGCGGGAATATCCCGAGCCGGTCGCGGTGAGCATGACCGAGTAATGACCGTTGGAGAGCAGCGCCAGCTCCCGGTCCTTGGTGGCCGGGTTGGTGATGGTGCGGATTTCCGAACGCAACAGTTCGCCCTGACCCTTGCCGGGGGTTTCTTCGTGCTTGGCGCTCATCACCGGAATATCGCGCGGCGCCTTTTCCTGCAGCAGCAGTTCGGCGGCCTCGATGGTCGGGTCGGAATGGAAGAGTTCGCGCAGCAGGCCGTTCATCACGACGTTGGCGATTGCGGCGATCGACATGCCGTGGTGGTGGGCATAATAGTTGAACACCACCGCGCAGCGCTTGCCTTCCGGCACGCGGGTCGGCGTGAAATCCACCGCATCGTAGAAACCGAACACCCCAAGCGCTCCGAGCGAGCGCAGTTCGGTCAGGTTTTCAGAGGCAGCGATCGGATCGTACTGGCTGGCCAGGATCGACGCATAGGGAGCGATGACGGCGTTTTGTCCGAGGCCGCGCTTGAGGCCGAGCGTCGGCACCCCGAAGTTCGAATATTGATAATACATCTGATGGTCGAGAGCGTTGAATGCCGCTTCCGAGATACCCCATGGCGTGCCGAGGCGGCGGCCATGATTCATCTGTTCCTTGACGATCAGATTGTTGGTCTGGTTGAGGATGCCCCCCTGGCGCTCCTGCATGACGAGCGGCGGCATGAGGTATTCGAACATCGAGCCGGACCAGGAGACCAGCGCGCCGCGCGCACCGATCGGCACCACCTGGCGGCCGAGCTTGTACCAGTGCTCGGTCGGCAGGTCGCCCTTGGCGATCCCGAACAGGCTGGTCAGACGCGCTTCGGATGCGAGGAGGTCATAGCAGGCTTCGTCGATCTCGTTGGTTTCGACACGATAGCCGATCGACAGAAGACGACGCTCCTTGCGGAACAGGAAGCTGAAATCCATCGCGAAAGCGAGGCGGCGGGTTCGGTCGCGCAACACGCCGAGCCGCTCCCGCAGCGATTCGATATTGGCATTGTCGAAGACGCTATCGGCGATATGCGCCTCGCAGGCGGCGACGAGAGATGCCGACCAGCGGGTAACTTCGTCGCTCTGGGTCGAACGGACTTCCTGATCGAGGTTGACCGCGAGCTTCTGGATGTCTCGGGCAAGCACAGCGAGGTTGATGATCCGGATCGACGCGAATTCATGCTCGCGCTTGACCGCGGCAAGCGCATTGCCGAAGCCGGCGATACGCTCCTCCAGACGGCGACGCAGCGGGCGCACGGTCTTGCGGTCGTCCGGCAGAGCCTTCAGCGTTTCCGCCAGAATGCCGCAGACGTCGCCGATGCCGTCAAGATTGCCCTGAAGGTGGGCGGAAGGAGCCTCGGCCCAGATGCGCAACGCCGACGAGATGGCGATCAGATGGCCGGCGAAGTTGCCGCTGTCGACCGACGAGACGTAGCGCGGCATCAGCGGCTGCAGGGTGTCGGTATGATACCAGTTGTACATGTGGCCGCGGAACTTGTCGGCTCTTTCAACCGCCGAGATCGTCTGCTCGATGCGCTCGATCGTGTCGGTGAAGCTGATCCAGCCGAAATGCCGCGCCGAGATCGTCGACAGCAGGTAGACGCCGATATTGGTAGGCGACGTGCGCTTGGCGATGACCGGGTTCGGCTTCTCCTGGAAATTGTCCGGCGGCAGGTAGTTCTGCTCCGCGGTCACGAAGGTCTCGAAATACCGCCAGGTGCGGCGGGCGATCTTGCGCAGTTCGACGGACACGGGTTCAGGCACGAACAGCCGGTCTTCGGTCTCGGCCGACTGGCTGACATACCAGGCAACGAGCGGCGAGAAGATCCACAGCACGGCGAACGGAATACCGACCAGGAATGCATTGTCGCCCGGCATGGCCGACAGGATGATGCTGAGCACGGCGATTGCCGGCGCATGCCACATCGTCTTGTAATAATCCTGCGGGCTCCCTTGCGCGCTCGACTGGATCGAGGCCGCGGTGCGCCATTCCAGCATCAGCTTGCGGCTGAAGAACAGGCGGTAGAGAGACCGGGCGATCGCATCGGTCATGATGCAGGCGGAATCCGCGATGAAGACGACGCGGAGGGCGACCTGCGCATTGGCGGAACGCATGTCCGACCAGACGGAATAGAAATGCGCGCCGGGAACGATATCGGTGGAGCTCGGCAGCAGGCCGGTGACGAGGCTGAGGGTCGGAGCGACGAACAGCGAGAAGATCAGCAGGATCTGCCAGATCAGCGCGCCGAGCGGATCCATGAAGTACCAGCCGAGCACGGAAGCGAAGAACCAGGCGATCGGGGTCAGCGACCGGCGCAGGTTGTCGATCATCTTCCAGCGGCCAAGCGCAGTCACGCCCCGCTTCGGATCAAGGATGTAGGGCAGGAGCTGCCAGTCGCCACGAGCCCAGCGATGCTGGCGCGAAACCTCGACCTCGTAGCGGACCGGAAAGTCTTCGACCAGTTCCACGTCGGTCACGAGAGCGCAGCGTGCGAACGAACCTTCGAGAAGGTCATGCGAGAGGACCGAATTTTCGTCGATCCGGCCCTTGAGCGAAGCCTCGAAGGCATCGACGTGATAGAGGCCCTTGCCGGTGAAGCTGCCTTCGCCGGTCAGATCCTGGTAGACGTCGGAAACGGTGAAGACGTAAGGGTCGAGACCGCGGCCGACGGAGAAGACGCGCTGGAAGACCGAGGCTTCCTTGCCGGTCGTCAGCGACGGCGTCACGCGCGGCTGCATCAGACCATAACCATGGATGACGCGATTGGTTTTCGGATCGAGCACCGGCTGGTTGATCGGATGGTGCATCTTGCCGACGAGCTTGGTCACCGCATCGCGCATCAGGCGCGTATCGGCATCGAGCGTCATGACGTATTGGACGTCCGGCGGAACGATATTGGCACCCGGAAGATAGCTGGTGTCGCGATCACCGCGCAGCAGCATGTTGAGCTCATGCAGCTTGCCGCGCTTGCGCTCCCAGCCCATCCATGCGCCTTCGGCGGGATTGAACAGGCGGCGGCGATGCAGCAGATAGAAGCGCGCCTTGTCATCCTCCCCATACTTGGCGTTGAGCGCTGCGATCTCGCGCTTCGCATAGTCGAGGATTTCGAGGTCGGTATCGGTCTCTTCGAATTTGCTGTCGCGCCAGTCGCTGAGCAGAGAGAAGTAGATTTCACCGTGGTGATTGGCGAGATAATGGACCTCGAGGTTGCGGACGAGTTCGTCCACGGTATCGCGATCGGTGATCAGGCAGGGTACGGCAACCAGCGTTCTTGCCGCTTCCGGAATGCCCTCCTTGAATTCGTAGCCGACCAGCCGGGCTGGCCTCACCACATAGGTCACCAGCGTATTGAACAGGCCGGTCGCGCCTTCGGAAGCCGGCAGTGCAAACATCAGCAGGAAGCAGAAGACGACCGGCAGCGGAATATCCGCCTGCACCAGGAACCAGCCGGCAATCGCCATGGCGAGAACGGTGATCAGGATGACCGGGCCGGCGATCGCAAACCAGCTGAGGCGGCGGACGAGGCGGACAAATCTCTGGACGAACAGCAGATCGTAGCCGACTGCCGCTTCCAGTTCGCGGCGGCGGCGGCCGACGACGAAAGCGCCGACATTGGTCTCGCGCGGATCGGCATTTTCTTCCGCAGACGCCTTTTCGGCGAGCTGGATGGCGGCTTCCGCCACCTCGGCCTCGCTCTTGCGGGAGCGGCGGGCGATCTGTTCGATACGGTTGCGATAGGCGTTACGCGAACCGAAATCGAGCGCCTGGTAATCGGTGCGCTCCCGGAAGATCTTGTCGATCTGCGAGACGTCTTCGAACCAGACGCTCCACTCCGTGTCGTCGATCTCGCGCAGGCTCTTGATGATGTTGCCCATCGTCACGTTGCCGGACGACAGACGGTTCTGTTCGGCGAGCATCACCTCTTCGACGCCGGTGCCCGCCTGTTCGAGACGCTGCTCCAGCCAGGCGACGGCAAAACCCGAGGTCTGTGAGGCATTGCGAAGGCGATAGAGGAACTGCGCCGTAAACGTGTTGTCGTTCGTCAGGTTCTCGATGCCCTTCAGGACATCGGCGCTCGCCTCCTCGTTATTGAGGCGGATGATCTCGTCGGCCGTCTCGTTGGCGCGACGGCGCATGTTGCGCGAGCGGTCGACACGGGTGGCGATGCGGCGCAGGTTCTCGATCAGCACGAAACGGATGAACGAGGGCAGCGCCCAGAGTTCGCCGATCTCGAGCGGTTCCTTGACCTGGAAACCCTGGACCATGGAGGCCAGCGCTTCGCGGGAAATGCTGCTGTGGGTATGGGCGACATAGAGCCAGGCGAGCGCCAGGACGCGCGGCAATTCCTGGCCGCCGACCGTCATCGTCGGCAACTGGCGGAAGAATTTCTTCGGGAAGTCGCGGCGGACTTCCTGGATCGCCTCTTCGACGATGTAATAGTTGTCGAGCAGCCATTCGGCGGCGGGCGTGATCGACGCGCCGGCATCGACATCGGTAGCCGTCGCCCGGTAAACGCGAAGGATTTCCTTCTCGTTCTCCTCGTGCCGCTTGAAGAATTCGAACTCCATCAAGCCCGGCAGGCTGGGCGTGCCCTCCTTGCCGAGTTTCTCGCCGCATTCCCGCAATGCATCGATGTTGAAATAGGTCGAGCGGATCGAGTCGTTATGATCGATCTGCTTGGCTTCGGTTTCGCGCGAGGAAGCTGACGGCGGAGTGTGAAATGACATGGATACGGGCTTCTGCTGAAAACTTTAAGGGTTTGTCGGCCTCGCCTTACTCGGCCTGCATCGGAAGCGCCAGTCATCATTTGGATTATGGTGACCAGCCGGATGCAAACCCGCGAGGATGGGAAATAGAGAGCAGTCCGGATATTGCAAACGACTGACTGAAATCTATTGCTCACTTCCTGCGGATTGACACATGTTCCGGCTCTATCGAGCCTCGCCTGAATGGAACCTGAACGGAAGCAGCCCATTGATAATGCGATGAATTTCGAGCCGGCGTCGCGGGCCTGTCCGAGCGCCTTGCGGTAGCGGGAACGGCGATATTTAATCGGCAAGGGTTTACCTTCCGGAGGCCCGGCTGATATTCATCGTGGACGCAAGGGCGATCTCGTCGTGCCCGCGACCGGTCCAATCGAACCTTCGGTGTTTTGAACGATGACGATCCAGTTTTCCAACTATATGGCCGAAGTGGTGGCCACTCGCCGTTACCTTCATCAACATCCGGAACTCGGCCTATCGGAGTTCAACACATCCGATTTCGTCGCCGGACAGCTCACCGATCTCGGATATGAAGTCACCCGCGGCCTCGGCAAGACGGGCGTTGTCGCCACCTTGAAGAACGGCACCAGCGGCCGGTCGATCGGCATCCGGGCCGATATGGACGCGCTGCCGATCGAGGAAGAAACCGGCGCGGAATATGCCAGCAGGAACAAGGGGCTGATGCATGCCTGCGGCCATGACGGCCACACCGCGATGTTGCTGGGCGCCGCCAAGATCCTTGCCGAAAGGAAGAATTTCGATGGCACGATCCACCTGATCTTCCAGCCGGCGGAGGAAAATTTTGGCGGCGCCAGACTGATGATCGAGGACGGCCTCTTCGAGCATTTCCCGTGCGACGCCGTGTTCGGGCTGCACAACGACCCCAGCCTGCCCTTCGGCCAGATCGGCGTCAAGGAAGGCCCGATGATGGCGGCGGTCGACGAATGCCGCATCACGGTCAATGGCCGCGGCGGCCATGGCGCAGAGCCGCAGGATACGTCGGATCCGATCGTCTGCGGCGCGAGCATCATCATGGCGCTGCAGACGATCGCCTCGCGCAACATCCACCCGCTCGACCAGATGGTGATCACCGTCGGCGCCTTCCATGCTGGCATGGCGAGCAACGTCATTCCGGAGCGGGCGGAAATGCTGCTCACCATCCGCTCCTTCGATCCGGACGTCCGCAACGAGCTGGAAAGGCGCATCCGCATGATCGCTGAAGGCCAGGCCGCCGGTTACGGAATGAGCGTCACGCTCGATTACAAGCGAGGTTACGAGGCGACCATCAATCACAAGGCGGAAACGGATTTCGTCCGCGACCTAGCCAGACGGGTGATCGGTGAGGACAAGGTTGTCGACCTGCCTCGCCCGTCCATGGGTGCCGAGGACTTCGCCTATATGCTGGCGGAGCGGCCGGGCACCTATTTCCTGCTTGGCACCAGGCGCACCGACAGCGACCCGCCGCTGCACCATCCCCGTTTCGATTTCAACGACGACGCGCTGCCGATCGGAACGAGCTTCTGGGTTGAACTTGCCGAAGCCTATCTTCCGACGAGATAAGCCCGAAACGAAAACACCTCCCGAGCGGCAAGCGCGGGAGGTGTTTCGGTCTTGGGAGAACCAAGCTCGATTTGAAAAGGCGAAACCTGAAAGGCTCAGGGGAAAAGGCCGAGCGTCACAGCGCCGACAAAGATGAAGGCTGCCGTCACCAGCGCCGCATTCGCCGCCCATTGCCATTTGCCCGCGATACCGCGGTTTGCGAAAGACCGTGTCTGATGCTCGATATGACGCATGGATGTCTCCCGGGTTCTGCTTTCGCCCTTTTCGGACGTTGACCTATGCTAGCTTATCTCTACCAAGCCGATAGAGATAATGTTCCAACCAGCCACCAGTTCCGTAGAAAATCCTTTTTTCTTAACGACCCTTCTTCGCAATTAACGGTTTATTATTCCCAACCGCCTTGCGAGCGTCTTTAGGCGCCAAAACGATCCAGCGCCAGACGGAAGATATCCGGGTCGATATTGCCGCCGGAGCAGACGGCAATAACGGTCTCGCCCAGCGTCTCGCCATGGAAAAGAGCGGCCGCCAATGCCACCGCCCCGCCGGGTTCGACAACGATCTTCAGCCGGCTGAAGGCAAGCGCCACCGCATGCAACGCTTCATCGTCGGTCACCACGAGACCTGCGCCGCAGAGCTTCGACATGATCGGGAAGGTGATGTTGCCGGGCTGCGGCGTGACGATCGCATCGCAGAGCGAACCGCCCTGGGTGGCATTGCGCTCGATCCGTCCGGAAGCCAGCGAGCGCGTCACGTCGTCAAAGCCTTGCGGCTCGCAAGGATGCACGAGAAACCCAGGGGCCTTGGCGTTCAAGGCCAGCGCAACGCCGGAAATGAAACCGCCGCCGCCGGTCGGCACCAGCACATCGGCCTTCTCTATCCTTTCCTCCTTGGCCTGTTCGGCGATTTCGAGCCCGGTCGTGCCCTGGCCGGCGATCACCAGCGGCTCGTCGAACGGCCTGATCAGCGTCAGGCCGCGCTCCTGCGACAGCCGCGCGCCGATCACATCGCGATCCTCGTTGAGGCGGTCATAGAGCACGACATCCGCGCCATAAGCGCGGGTATTCTCGATTTTGATGCGCGGCGCATCGGACGGCATGATGATCACGCTCGGGATGCCATGCATCCTCGCCGCCAGCGCCACGCCTTGAGCATGGTTGCCCGAAGAGAAAGCGATCACGCCCTTGGCCCGGACGTCGGGTGACAGTGCCGAAATCGCCGACCAGGCGCCGCGAAACTTGAACGAACCCGTGTGCTGCAGGCATTCCGGCTTCACGAAGATGCGCCGCCCGGCGATGTCATCGAGAAAGGGCGAAGACAGCAGCGGGGTGCGGCGCACGTGGCCATCGAGACGGACACGGGCGGCTTCGATCATGGCGATATCGGTCATGCGGGAAATTCCATTCGGAGGGCGAGGCGGTGAGGCCACAAACCTATCGGCGGTTTCCGTTTCGGTAAAGGCCGGAAAAGGATCGGTTCAGCCGGCTTCCATCCCTTGAGACAACGGCAGGGAACCGAGCTTCACCACCGCCTTGATGGGCAGGTGATCGGAAGCAAGCCGCGCAAGCGGGCTGTCATGGGTTTCGACGGCATCGATCAGCCCGGGCTGGTTCGCCATAATGCGGTCGAGCGCCAGGACAGGCAGGCGCGACGGAAAGCTCGGCACCGCAGCCGGGAGACCGAAGACGGTCGCGAGCGTGTTCAGGGAGGAGCGATCGCCAAGCCGCCATTCGTTGAGATCGCCCATGAGCACGGTCGGCTGCTCGTCACGCGAGCGCAGGATATCGAGGATCATGCGGGCCTGCTGCTGCCGCGAGCGGTTGAGCAGGCCGAGATGGGCGGCGATGATCCGGAACGCGCTGCCGTCCTTGAGCTCCAGTTCGGTGATCAGAGCGCCTCGTGGCTCGAGCCCCGGCAGCTTGACCTGGTGGACGTCGCGCACAAGGCCTTCGCGGAAGAAGACCACATTGCCATGCCAGCCATGCGCCTTGGCGACACCCGAGACGGGCACCGGGAAAAGCCCCGTCTCCCGCTCCATCCAGGCAAGGTCGAGCAGGCCACGCCGCTCGCCGAACCGGGAATCCGCCTCCTGCAGCGCGATCACATCGGCACCGATCTCACGGATCACATGGCTGGTGCGGGCGGGATCGAACTTTCCGTCGATGCCGACGCATTTGTGCACGTTGTAGGAAGCAATCAGCATGCCGTGTCCGCGGTCACGCTCCTCATGCGTTCCGGCACCGCGGTTCCTTCGAGCCCGGATGGAAGCCAGAATGCTTTTCGGAAGATTGGGACGTTTTTCCCGCATGGTTCTTTTGACTATTCGCCGATCAATGAAATCTATAAGGCAAGCTCCCTATCTATCCAGCAACTAGAGATAGGGGGACCCCAGCCAGAACACCCGTTCGATGAGGCGCACGAGGAAGGGCCTTGCCATCAACCCATCGAGCGTCACTTCGGTTGCGGAAGAAATCGCCAGATCTATCCTTCGTTCCAACGCTTCCGCGAAGGGACAATCCAGAACTTCGAGATCGACTTCGAAATTGAGCCGGAGTGATCGCGGATCGAGGTTCGATGAGCCGACATAGGCCCAGCGCCCGTCGATCACCAGAAGCTTGGAATGGTTGAACGGCCCGGATGCCCGCCAGATCCGGCAGTAATTCTTCAGCATCTGGTCGAACTGCGCGGTCATCGCCCGGTCGACCAGGACGAGATTGTTGGCGGTCGGCACGACGATATCGACCTCAACCCCGCGCCGGGCGGCGGTGACGAGCGCGGTGATCAGTTCGCGGTCCGGCAGGAAATAAGGCGATACGATGCGGATCGAGGAACGCGCCACGGAAAACGCGCCCATCAGCATCTTGTGGTTGGTCTCGACGCTGCGGTCGGGGCCGGAGGAAACGGCGCGCATGACGACCGGCGAACCGGGGTTCGTCTCCGGCGCCTGCAAAGCCCAGGCCCCGCCCTCCAACGCCTCGTCGGACGCATATCGCCAATCGGCGGCGGCGATCGCGAACAGGTCGGCGACGACCGGCCCGGTTACCTTGAAATGCGTGTCGAACGAGCATTTGTTGCCGCTGAATTCACTCGAGAAACCTTCGCGGATATTCATGCCGCCGGTAAACGCCACCCGCCCGTCGATGACCAGGATCTTGCGATGGGTGCGCAGGTTCGCATAAGGCAGCCGCAGCCCCATGATGACGTTGCCGTTGAAGACATCGGCCGTGATCCCGCCCTCTCTGAGCATGCCGAGCACGCTGGGCACCGAATATCGGGCGCCGACCGCATCGATCAGCACACGCACCTCGACGCCGCGCTTGACCGCGGCAGTCAGCGCATCCGCAAACCGGGTGCCGATCCTGTCCCGGTCGAAGATATAGGTCTCGAGAATGAGGCTGCGTTTCGCCTTGGCGATCGCCTTCAGCATCGCCCCATAGGCTTCGTCGCCGGTATCGAGCGCGACGATCGTATTGCCGGTCGTCAGCCGGTGGCGCGTCACCCGGTCGCCAAGCGTCTTCATCGCCCGGAAGCGATGCCCGAATTCCTCGATGATCAGGTCGTTGGTCGCGTCATAGGAAACCACATGCGCCCGGATTTCCCCCTGCAGCAGCGCCCGGCGATCGCTGATCACCGAACGGCGGATGCGATTTATCCCGGCGACAAGATAAAGCAGCGCGCCGACGATCGGAGAGAGAACGATGACGCCGACCCAGCCGATCGCGGAGCGGACCTCTTCCTTGGTCATCGCCGCGTGAATCGCAGCTGCGGCCCCCATCAGGACCGACAAAACGAAAAGGATATGCGGCCAATAGGGTTCGATGACATCCAGCATGGCGAGCAATATAGGCGCGCATGGCCCAAGCGCAATCGGAGCCGCACCAATAGGTTAGCGCGGCTCCGGGAGGATATCAGGCAGCGAACTGCTTCGCGAAGACTTCGAGCGAGGCTTCGAACGTGTCGAAGATCGTATCGATTTGTTGCTCGTTGATGATCATCGGCGGGCAGAGCGCCAGCGAGTCGCCGATCGCCCGCGAGATCAGGCCTTTTTCGAGCATGATCGCCAGCAGCTTTGGACCGAGCTGGCCGGCCGCGAAACCGTCGCGTGGCTTCAGTTCGAGGGCGCCGATGAGGCCGACGCCGCGGGCTTCGATCGCCAGCGGATGGCTTTCCAGCGCCTTCAGCCGGCTCTGGAACTTCGGCGCCAGCGCCCGGACATTGCCGACAAGGTCGCGCTCTTCGATGATCGCCAGGTTTTCGAGCGCAACCGCTGCAGCAACCGGATGGCCGGCCGCGGTCACCCCATGGCCGAACGTGCCGATCTTCGCCGATTCGTCGGCAAGCGGGCCGTAGACGTTCTCGTTGATCAGCAGCGCCGAGATTGGCTGGTAGGACGACGAAATCTGCTTCGACAGCGTCATGATATCCGGCTGCAGCGCGTAGGTCGTGGTGCCGAACATCTCTCCGGTGCGCCCGAAGCCGCAGATCACCTCGTCGGCGATCAGCAGGATGTCGTATTTCCTGAGCACCTTCTGGATCGCATCCCAGTAACCGGCCGGCGGAACGATGACGCCGCCAGCCCCCATGACCGGCTCGCCGATAAAGGCGGCGACCGTTTCCGGCCCTTCCCTGAGGATCAGGTCTTCGAGGTCCTTGGCGCAGCGCTCGACGAAGGCTGCCTCCGTCTCGTTTTCTTCGCTGAAGGCGCGGTAATGCGGGCAGGTCGTGTGGAAGATGCCGGCCAGCGGCAGGTCGAAAGAGCGGTGGTTGTTCGGCAGGCCGGTGAGGCTGGCGCTGGCGATCGTCACGCCGTGATAGCCCTTGATGCGCGAAATGATCTTCTTCTTTTCCGGCTTGCCGAGCGCGTTCGAACGATACCAGACCATCTTCATCGCCGTATCATTGGCTTCGGAACCGGAATTGGTGAAATAGGCCTTCGACATCGGCACCGGCGCCATCTGGATCAGCTTTTCGGCAAGATCGATCGACGGGCCGTGACTGCGCAGCGTAAAGGTATGGTAATAGGGGAGCTTCGCCATCTGCCTGGCAGCCGCTTCGACGAGACGGCTTTCGCCGAAACCCACGCCGACGCTCCAGAGGCCGGCCATGCCCTCGATATATTTGTTGCCGTTCACGTCGTAGACATAGATGCCCTCGCCGCGGTCGATCACCAGCGATCCGTCACGCTCCAGCGCGCGGGCATTGGTGTAGGAGTGGAGCTGGTAAGCCTTGTCCCGGGCTTCGATGGAATTGGGCTGAATAGTCACGACGGACCTCCTGTGAGACACGCAACGGCGCATAAATTCCATAGGCGGAAACGGCGATATTGGACAGCCCAAATCGCCGTTTTCAGAGAGGCGGATCGTTCAAAATAGTTGACGCGTCGATCAGTTAATTTGTCATTTCAGCGTCATTGCCGCGACCGGAGGTTCGGCGCCGGCCGGAATGGGGCTCTTGTAGTCCTGTCCCTTGCGGCGTTTCTTGAGATCGGCCCAGGCCGCCTCGCGAAGCTGATCGCTTGTCATGGCGGCGAGTCCGGTCGCGGCCATCGCCTTGGCGACGGAAACCATGCCCTTGTGGGCGAGCGGGCTCTTGCCCTGCGCCACCACCTGCCAGGTGTGAAGCTGGGTGCCGACGGCAAGCGTCGCGCCATAAGCCTGCACGGTCGGCACGACCCAGCTGACATCGCCGACATCCGTCGATCCGCCCATCTGGCGGTTTTCGGTGTGCGGCGGCAGGATGAAATCGGCAAGCGGAATATCCCGCTGCTCCAGGCGCTCCTGGTTCCAGCTTGCCGCGATGTCTTCCGGCGTCAGCGTGGCACGGATCTGCTCGGCAAACTCGATATCCGCGGCGTCGAACGGCGGCGGGCCCATGCTGTCCCAGACATCCTGCATGACGTCCATCAGCGGAGTGTTGACGACGAGGTTGGAAACGCCGGCCAGGATCGTGCTCTCGACCTTGGTCTCGGTCATCAGCGCCGCACCTTCGGCAACCTTCTTGACCCGCTCGATCAGCGTGAAAAGCCCGGGAAGATCTGCGGAACGGACGACATAGCGCACCTTGGCATGCGCCTGCACGACGTTCGGCGAAATGCCGCCGCTATCTAGGACCGCATAGTGGATGCGGCTTTCGGACGGCATGTGCTCGCGCATATAATTGACACCGACGCTCATCAGCTCGACGGCATCGAGCGCGCTGCGGCCGAGTTCCGGCACCGCGGACGCATGGGCGGCGCGGCCCGTGAACGTGAAGTCGATCCGGCAGTTGGCAAGCGAGGTCTCCCGCTGCACGCCGGCGAAATTGCTGGGGTGCCAGCTGATCGCGATGTCGACATCCTCGAAGGCGCCGGCACGCACCATGAACGCCTTGGCGGCACCGCCTTCTTCCGCCGGGCAGCCGTAATAACGCACCCGGCCGGGCGTGCCGGTCTTTTCGAGCCAATCCTTGAGCGCGGTCGCCGCCAGCAGCGACGCGGAGCCTAGAAGATTGTGGCCGCAGCCATGACCGTTCGCGCCGGGGGCCGTCGGGTCATGCCGGGTGAGACCAGCCTTCTGGCTGAGGCCCGCCAGCGCATCATATTCTCCGAGGAAGGCGATCACCGGACCGCCCTCGCCCGCCTCGCCGATCAGCGCGGTCGGAATGCCGGCGACGTTCTCGGTGATCTTGAAGCCTTGGGTCTCCAGCATCTCGCGATGCGCCGCCGCCGAAAGCGTCTCCATGTAGCAGGTTTCCGGGGTCTCCCAAACGCGGTCCGCGAGTTCCGTGAAGACCTCTTTTTTGCGGTCGATGAAATCCCAAACGAGCGGGAGATTGGAATTGCCTGTCGTCATGAAACCGTTGCCTCGATAGATCTATGCTGGTCGGAAGGCCCGAACCGTACCCAATTCCTGGCCGATGGCAATGCGGCATTGCAGCAAAAATGGGCTGTGCTGAGGGATTGGGCGAAAGGAATGCGGATGTGAATGGCACGCGAATGTTAGCATCTCGACAACCCGATCATAATCGGTATGCTCCCGCGCCATGGCCCGCAGGCAAATCTATGAAACGAGCCTAAAAGAATAAAAATGCACGGGAATTTTGCCGATTTTGTGGAAAATTTTCTAAAAAATAAAGCGGGCGAGAAATTCGATACGGCGGCAGCCGTTGATCGGAATCAAGGAACAAGGGCGTGCCCGGCCTGAAGGCCGGAGCAGACCCGCCAGGAGAAACGCATTTTGAGGCCGGCCGCAGCGAAATATCGCCGGCCAGGAGGTGAACACGGGAATACCAGTCGTTGGGCGCTATATACGCGCCATTCCAGCTGAAGACATCCACCGGGCACGGCACATAAGCCGGCCACAGGTCATCGGGAGATCCATATGAAATACAAACTCACCCTTGCCGCAGCGCTGCTGTCGGCAACATTCTTCGCAAGCGCCGCCAGCGCCAAGACCTTCGTATATTGCTCGGAAGGTTCTCCGGAAGGCTTCGATCCCGGCATCTATACCGCCGGCACGACCTTCGACGCATCGGCGCATCCGATCTACAATCGCCTGCTCGAGTTCAAGCCGGGCACGACCCAGCCGGAAGCCGCCCTTGCCCAGAGCTGGGAAATTTCCGCTGACGGCACCGTCTACACCTTCAAGCTGCGTCCGAACGTCAAGTTCCAGACGACCGACTTCTTCAAGCCGACCCGCAATCTGAACGCCGACGACGTCGTCTTCTCGCTCGGCCGCCAGATCGACGAGAAGAACGCCTGGAACAAGTACATTTCCGGCGCGACCTGGGAATATGCCGATGGCATGGGCTTTCCGAAGCTGATCAAGTCGATCGAGAAGGTTGACGACCTGACCGTCAAGGTCACGCTCAACCGTCCGGAAGCACCGTTCCTCGCCAACGTTGCAATGCCGTTCGCTTCGATCCTGTCGAAGGAATATGCCGACAGCCTCGAGAAGGCCGGCAAGAAGGAACAGCTGAACCAGATGCCGGTCGGCACCGGCCCGTTCACCTTCGTCGGCTACCAGCAGGACGCGGTCATCCGCTACAAGAAGAACGCCGATTTCTGGGGCAAAGCTCCGAAGATCGACGATCTCGTCTTCGCGATCACCACCGACGCCGCCGTTCGCTACCAGAAGCTCAAGGCCGGCGAATGCCACCTGATGCCCTATCCGAACGCTGCCGACGTGAAGGCCATGAAGGCTGATCCGAACCTCCAGGTTCTGGAGCAGGAAGGCCTGAACGTCGCCTACCTCGCCTACAACACGACCAAGGCTCCGTTCGACAAGGTCGAAGTCCGCAAGGCGCTGAACAAGGCGATCAACAAGAAGGCGATCGTCGATGCCGTCTTCCAGGGCATGGCGACACCCGCCGTCAACCCGATCCCGCCGACCATGTGGTCCTACAGCAAGGCCACCCAGGACGACACGTACGACCTCGAAGCGGCTAAGAAGATGCTCGCCGACGCAGGCGTCAAGGATCTTTCCATGAAGGTCTGGGCGATGCCGGTTTCGCGTCCCTACATGCTGAATGCCCGCCGCGCTGCCGAAATCATCCAGGACGATTTCGCCAAGATCGGCGTCAAGGTCGAGATCGTCTCCTTCGAATGGGCCGAATACCTGCAGCGTTCGAAGGACAAGAACCGCGATGGCGCCGCCATCATGGGCTGGACCGGCGACAACGGCGATCCGGACAACTTCCTTGATACGCTGCTCGGCTGCGACGCCGTCGGCGGCAACAACCGCGCTCAGTGGTGTAACAAGGAATTCGACGAACTGGTGAAGAAGGCCAAGGTCGTTTCCGACCTGGCCGAGCGTACCAAGCTCTACGAACAGGCTCAGGCGGTCTTCAAGAAGGACGCTCCCTGGGCAACCATCGATCACTCCCTCGCCGTCGTTCCGATGCGCAAGGGCGTGACCGGCTTTACCCAGAGCCCGCTCGGCGACTTCACCTTCGAAGCGGTCGATATCGCGCAGTAATTTCTGCTTCACGACGATTTTGCCGCGGGACGCGTTGCGTTTCCCGCGGCATTTTCTTATGAGACGCCAAAATTTGGCGCAGACGCCACGATCGCCGCCTTCATGGCTTGACAAAACCGTGAATCGGCCACGAACCAAAAACCACGAAGGTTTCGAATGTTTGGCTTCCTGTTGCGGCGTATCGCCGTGTTGATCCCGACTTTCATCGGGGTCTCGATCATTGCATTTTCATTTATCCGACTTCTGCCGGGTGATCCGGTTGCACTTCTTTCCGGCGAACGCGTCATGTCACCGGAGCGGCATGCCCAGATCAGCGCCCAGCTCGGTTTGGACCGGCCGCTGGTCGTCCAGTATTTCGATTATCTCGGCGGCGTGCTGACCGGCGATTTCGGCTCGTCGATCGTGTCCAAGAAGCCGATCCTCGACCAGTTCTGGGCGCTGTTTCCGGCGACCGTCGAACTTTCCTTCTGTGCCATCGTCATCGCCATCGCGCTCGGCATTCCGGCCGGCGTGATCGCCGCGATCAAGCGCGGCTCGATCTTCGACCAGGGGCTGATGGGCATCGCGCTTGTCGGTTATTCGATGCCGATCTTCTGGTGGGGCCTGCTGCTGATCATCCTGTTCTCCGGCACCCTGCAATGGTTCCCGGTTTCCGGCCGCATCTCGCTGATGTTCTTCTTCCCGCCGGTCACCGGCTTCATGCTGATCGATTCACTGCTGTCGGGACAGAAGGGCGCTTTTGCCTCGGCGATCAGCCATCTTGCGCTGCCGTCGATCGTGCTTGCGACCATTCCGCTCGCGGTCATCGCCCGCCAGACGCGTTCCGCCATGCTGGAAGTGCTTTCGGAAGATTACGTCCGCACCGCCCGCGCCAAGGGCCTCTCGCCCTTCCGTGTCGTCGGCATCCATGCGCTGCGCAACGCCATGATCCCGGTCATCACCACGATCGGCCTGCAGATCGGCGTCATGCTCGCCGGCGCCATACTGACCGAGACGATCTTCTCCTGGCCGGGCATCGGCAAATGGATGGTCGACAGCGTCTTCCGCCGCGACTACGCCGTCATCCAGGGCGGCCTGCTCCTGATCGCGGCCATCATCATGTTCGTCAATCTCGTCGTTGATCTGCTCTACGGCCTGATCAACCCCAGAATCCGACACTGATCCGGCACCAAGAAGGAGAAAATCCCGTGGCCGATACCACTGTTACCAAGATCGCCGAACCGGTTTCCAGCGCCGCAATGCGCCGCCAGATGCTCCGCGAGTTCTGGTTCTACTTTTCCGAAAATCGCGGCGCCGTTCTGGGCCTCATCATTTTCGTCGCCCTCGTCATCGTGGCGATCTTCGCGTCGTTCATCGCCCCGCATTCGCCGTTCGAGCAATATCGCGATTTCGCCCTGCTTCCGCCGGCCTGGGCCGAGGGCGGCAACCCGTCCTATCTGCTCGGCACCGATCCTGTCGGCCGCGATATCCTGTCCCGCCTGATCTATGGCGCGCAGTATTCGCTGTTCATCGGCGTCTTCGTGACGACGCTGTCGCTGACCGGCGGCATCATCGTCGGCCTGATCGCCGGTTATTACCGCGGCTGGATCGATACCGTCATCATGCGCCTGATGGATATCATCCTCGCCTTCCCGTCGCTGCTGCTCGCCCTCGTGCTCGTCGCGATCCTCGGGCCGAGCCTCACCAACGGCATGATCGCCATCGCGCTTACCCTGCAGCCGCATTTCGTGCGCCTCACCCGCGCCGCCGTGATGGCCGAGAAGTCCCGCGACTATGTGACCGCCGCAAGGCTTGCCGGCGCCGGCCCCATTCGCCTGATGTTCCGCACCATCCTGCCGAACTGCACCGCGCCGCTGATCGTCCAGGCGACGCTCTCCTTCTCGAACGCCATCCTCGATGCGGCAGCGCTCGGCTTCCTCGGCATGGGCGCCCAGCCGCCGGCTCCCGAATGGGGCACGATGCTTGCCGAAGCGCGTGAATTCATCCTGCGCGCCTGGTGGGTGGTCACCTTCCCCGGCGTTGCCATTCTCGTCACCGTTCTCGCCATCAATCTGATGGGCGACGGCCTGCGCGATGCGCTCGACCCGAAACTGAAGAGGTCCTGATCATGGCGCTCTTGCAAATCGATAACCTCATCGTCGAATTCGAAACCGCAACCGGCTGGTTCCGTGCCGTCGACGGCGTCTCCGTCTCGGTCGAAAAGGGCGAGGTCCTGGCGATCGTCGGCGAATCCGGCTCCGGCAAGTCCGTCGCCATGCTGGCCGTCATGGGGCTGCTCCCGTGGACCGCCAAGATCACCGCCGACCGCATGCTCTTCGAAGGCCGCGACATCCAGAACATCAGCCCGGCCGAGCGCCGCAAGCTGATCGGCAAGGACATCGCGATGATCTTCCAGGAGCCGGTCGCCAGCCTCAACCCGTGCTTCACGGTCGGCTTCCAGATCGAGGAAGTGCTGCGCATCCATCTCGGCCTCGACGCAAAAGCCCGCCGCGCCCGCGCCATCGAGCTGTTCAGCCAGGTCGGCCTGCCCAACCCTGAAGAGCGGCTGAACCACTTTCCGCACCAGATGTCGGGCGGCCAGTGCCAGCGCGTGATGATCGCCATTGCGATCGCCTGCAATCCGAAACTGCTGATCGCCGACGAGCCGACCACGGCGCTCGACGTGACGATCCAGAAGCAGATCCTCGACCTGATCATGGCGCTGCAGGCGAAAAACGGCATGGGCCTGATCATGATCACCCATGACATGGGCGTGGTCGCCGAGACCGCCGACCGTGTCGTCGTGCAGTACAAGGGCCGCAAGATGGAGGAAGCCGACGTGCTTTCCCTCTTCGAAAACCCGAAGAGCAACTATACCAAGGCGCTGCTGGCGGCGCTGCCGGAAAACGCCACCGGCGACCGCCTCACCACCGTTTCCGCCTTCTTCGACGGCAATCCGGAACCGGCGCCGGAGGCACGCGCATGAGCGATAATATGACCAACAACACCATGCTCGAAGTGCGCGACATCAAGCGCGATTACGAACTGCCCGGCGGCCTCTTCAAGCCGAAGAAGATCATCCATGCGGTGAAAGGCGTTTCCTTCAAGCTCGAACGCGGCAAGACGCTGGCGATCGTCGGCGAGAGCGGCTGCGGCAAATCCACCCTTGCCCGCATGCTGACCTTCATCGACGAACCGACCGGCGGTGATCTGCTGATCGACAACAAGAAGGTCGATACGCGCCCCGGCCACCTGACCCAGGAAATGCGCCAGAAGGTGCAGATCGTCTTCCAGAACCCCTATGGTTCGCTCAACCCGCGTCAGAAGATCGGCGACGTGCTCGGCGAACCCTTGGCGATCAACACCGACATGTCGGCCGGCGAACGCCGCGACCGCGCCAGCGAAATGCTCAAGAAGGTCGGCCTTGGCCCGGAACACTATAACCGCTACCCGCACATGTTCTCGGGCGGCCAGCGCCAGCGCATCGCGATTGCCCGCGCGCTGATGATGAACCCGAAACTTCTCGTGCTCGACGAGCCGGTTTCGGCGCTCGACCTCTCGGTACAGGCCCAGGTGCTGAACCTGCTCGCCGATCTTCAGGACGAGTTCAACCTCACCTACGTCTTCATCAGCCATGACCTGTCCGTTGTGCGTTACATCGCCGACGAGGTGATGGTGATGTATTTCGGCGAGGCCGTGGAATACGGCACCCGCGAAGAAGTCTTCTCGGATCCGAAGCACGACTATACCCGCACGCTTTTCAAGGCGACACCGCGGGCGGATATCGAGTCCATCCGGGCTCGTGTGGCGAAGAAGAAGGCGGCGGCCGCAGCCTAGGACGCCCTTCGAAGCGATTGCATCATGCTTTCCGAAAGCCGATTTTCGCGGAGTGTTGAAGAGGTTCAATTGTTGGGCGATTTGAGAGAGGTCGTGCCCCATCATACCCCCCTCTGCCCTGCCGGGCATCTCCCCCTCAAGGGGGGAGATCGGCCAGAAGCAAGGTCTTACCCAGCCAAAAGCTTTGAGCTTGCCGAACTCCACTCCCTGCCAGCTTCCTGTCGCCGCACAAATCAGAGAGGGACCGCTGAACACGCCTCCTTCGATCTCCCCCCTTGAGGGGGAGATGTCCGGCAGGACAGAGGGGGGTATGGCGGAGGTGCGCCCGCCAATACTGTCTTTCCATGTTTACCCGTGGATAATTGATCGCCGCCTTCCAGCATCTCCAATGACTTAACCGCATCATCATCCCCGCCCTTTGAACCCATGCCTACAATCCGCCTGCTTCCGTCGCCGGAGTGTTTCGCGAGACGTTCGCGGGCAGACGGGAGCCGGCGCTTCCATCAGAACCGTAACGTGCGGGGATGATGGAAGAGGTGAAAGCCATGGAGGGTGCGCTGAAAGGCAAGCCTTCCTATCAAGCCTCCCCCGGACAGCCATGTCCGGTTCGGTTGAGCCGTGCAAGTGGCAGGATTTCCCGAAAGGAGATCGTGAATAAAGCCACGCA